>CAYLNV010000411.1:0-1009 GCA_964385085.1 uncultured Oscillospiraceae bacterium | reverse complement strand
CTCCCAAACCTTTTCATTCACCTTGGAAAAATATGCGTTTTTTACAGCCCCTTTTATAGGCTTTTTGATCAATCCTCGTCGTCTTCCAGAGAGAACTCCAGCGTTTCGCCGCACTGGTCGCAGACAATGCTGCCCTCTTCCAGTGTTTCCTCGTCGAAGTCGATGATATTGCCGCAGGTACACTTCACTTCGTAGATAATGGAATCCTCATCACCGAAGTCGAAGCCTTCCTCATCGTCGTACTCGTCGTCGAGATCGTAGTCGTCATCGTCCTCGTAATCATCATAGTCCTCATCCTCGTCCAGAATGAAGTCCTCGATGGCATCCAGATCTTCTTCGATCTCGTCCAGCTCATCGGAGATGGCGATGGTGGTGTCCTCGATATCAGTAAGCTTCTTGGTAACATCACACAGCAGATCCACAATGGCGCTGATCATCTTACCTTCAGCCTTCTCGGTGTCCATATTCAGGCCATCCATCAGGCCCTTCAGATATGCGGACTTTTCGGAAATGGTCATAATATACCCTCCTTATTACTTGGAACGGCCCAGATATTCACCGGAAGCAGTATCCACCTGAATGGACTCGCCTTCATTGATAAACAGAGGCACCTTGATCTCAGCACCGGTCTCCAAGGTAGCGGGCTTGAGCGTGTTGGTAGCAGTGTTGCCTGCAAAGCCAGGCTCAGTGGCAGTAACTACCAGATCCACAAAGCGGGGAGGCTCAACGCCGAAGACCTTACCCTTATAGCTCATAATGGTGCAGGTATCGTTTTCCTTAACGAACTTGAAGGAATCGTCCAGAGAATTCTCTTCGATGGGTACCAGTTCGAAGGTCTCGGAATCCATAAAGTAATAGATACCACCGTCATTGTAGGAATACTCCATCTTCTTGCGCTCAACAAAAGCGGTGGGGAACTTTGCGGTGGGGTTAAAGCTGGTCTCAGTCACGCCACCGGTGATGACATTCTTCATCTTAACGCGGACGAAAGCAGCACCCTTGCCGGGCT
>CAYLNV010000410.1:0-1011 GCA_964385085.1 uncultured Oscillospiraceae bacterium | reverse complement strand
CGCTTATTATACTCCGCTTTTTTCTAAAACTCAATGATTACTTCCCGATTAGAAATATTCGAAAATATTCTTTTTCTTTTAGCATAAATACTATTCAAAAAAAATTTTACAGAAGAATCAATTGGGGACATACATTATGATGAGTGAAGAGTTTGAATATTTTAATTTGTCCAATGGTTTATATGAAATAGAAGTGTATACTAGAAAGTAGAATCTCATGGAATAATAAAATATGGCTGTTGTTTTTTCATGCTCCCTTCTAGGTAAACAAGTGAAATAATAAAAACTTGTGACTTAGAAGGAAGCATATTATCACAACAACAGCCTCTTAATCTATATTAATTTCCTAATCCCCGCTTTTAGCAGCCCTTCTTATCAATCTGTGGATTAAATGCATAGAAGTTCTTGGCATTTCTCTCATCCAAAATCCTTCTTAAGCTTTCACCAAATCTCTGGAAATGTACGATTTCTCTTGCCCGCAGGAAGCGGATAGGATCTGCGATTTCTGGATCTTTGATTATACGTAAAATATTATCATAAGTCTTTCTTGCCTTTTGCTCTGCTGCCATATCTTCGTACAAATCTGTAATGGTGTCTCCGGAACTCTGAAACTGGTTTGCATTAAATGGTACACCACCTGCTGCCTGTGGCCAGATTGCAAGGGTATGGTCTACATAGTATTTGTCAAAACCAGAGGCTTTGATTTCTTCCGGTGTCAGGTTTCTGGTCAGCTGGTGTACAATGGTGGCAACCATTTCTAAGTGACTAAGTTCCTCGGTGCCTATATCGGTCAAAGCTCCCATCACCTTCCGGTTTTCCATGGAGTATCTCTGAGATAAATAGCGCAAAGCTGCTCCGGCTTCACCGTCAGGACCGCCGTACTGGCTCATGATTACCATTGCTGCCTTTGGATCTGTCCGGGTAATATTCACCGGATACTCCAATCTTTTTTCATAATTAAACATATCGACCTTTCCTTTCTATCTCTACTCCCATGGCCATGGTGTCTCT
>CAYLNV010000409.1:0-1015 GCA_964385085.1 uncultured Oscillospiraceae bacterium | reverse complement strand
CCTCATTTAACATATAGAAAAGTACTATAATCAGAACAGGTAAAAGCATTAGCAAAATATTCTTTTTGTTTTTAATCAAAATAAGTGTTAGTGTAATTATCCCTACTACTATTATTCCTATACATCTAGCATGTATAATATAGGAAAATCCCAGCATTACAGCTACACCCAAAAATTTTTTATAATCAAATTTAAAATCAAGATTCAGTATCAATAAACTTATACACCATGCCCAAAAATATAATAAAGTTTCAGGCCATGTTATTTGTGCTTGTACAATATTATTTGGATAAATAACGGTTAAAAATGCAACAGCACTAATAAGCATCTTATCAATCTTAGGAAATATTTTCCTTCCAAATCTATAAACTATAAAATAAACACTTTCCAACAAAATAACATTTATAACAATAGCCATTTTGTATCTTAAATATGGATTTTTTATTATCAACATTATTGGGTATAATACTAAACTATATCCCCATGAATAGTACGGAGTTTCACTAAATAAATCTTTCCAATTATATCCTTCAATGAAAACTGCTGCATTGGCCCAATATCCAAATTCATCATTCAATATTATTGGATAATCCAATTTATCTAAATTTATAAGACCAAGCACGCCTATTAATATTACAGAAAACATGTGCATATAATTTATCTTTGTGAATATTTTTTCCATAATTACTCCTTCATTATCTACTGCAATTTTAATCTTCATAAAATCGCTATATTCAATATTTTTTATAAAATTTCTGTAATATCATCACGATACAGCAACCTTAATTTTTATAAGCAATAAGCAAATCATTTTAAATACACTTTAGAATACCATCTGCCTAAAACATTTAATACACGCTTCCCTAAATATGTACTTCCTGCCATTAATCTTGTAGACACCTTTGCACTGTTATTAAGTAAAGTATTCCATCTATATTTCTTTATTTGTTTCCAAGCTGTATCTATATATTCAGCATTCTCTGGAAAATTTGGTATTTCACGATAAACTTGCAAG
>CAYLNV010000408.1:0-1018 GCA_964385085.1 uncultured Oscillospiraceae bacterium | reverse complement strand
CCAGCTCCTTGAAGAAGGTATCCTTCTTGTCTGCCAGCAGGTAGTCAAAGCGGATACCGCTGCGCACAAAGACCTTTTTCACCCCGGGGATCTTCCGCAATTTTCGCAATAGCGCCACATAGTCGGAATGATCGGCCCGCATGTTTTTGCAGGGGGTGGGGTACAGACATTGCCGCCCGCCGCAAGCGCCCTTGCTAAGCTGCTTTTCGCAGGCAGGGTGGCGGAAGTTGGCGGTAGGACCGCCTACATCGTGAATGTAGCCCTTAAAATCCTTGTCCTTGACCATGATCTCCGCTTCCGCCAGAATAGACGCATGGCTGCGGGTCTGGATAATGCGGCCCTGATGGAAGGTCAGAGCGCAGAAGGAGCAAGCACCAAAGCAGCCCCGGTTGCTGACCAGACTGAATTTCACTTCCTCGATAGCAGGCACACCGCCGGTCTTTTCATAGCTTGGGTGATAGGTCCGCATATAAGGAAGGTTATAAACTGCATCCATTTCCTCGGTGGTCAAAGGCTTCTGAGGGGGATTCTGGACCACAAATTCCTTGCCGTAGGGCTCAGCCAGCCGCTTGGCGGTAAAGGGGTCGCAGTTGCCGTATTGGAGCTTAAAGCTCTCCGCATAGCTGCGCTTATTGGCCTTTAGCTGGTCATAGGCGGGCAGAATGATGGTAGGCAGGCTCTCGTCCAGCGAATCGGTGCGATAGACAGTGCCATCGATATAAGTAATGTCTTTTACTTCCAGACCGGAATTGAGCGCGTCCGCGATCTCAACGATGCTTTTTTCACCCATGCCGTACATCAAAAGGTCGGCCTGCGAGTCCAGCAAAATAGACCGCTTCAGACTTTCGGACCAATAATCATAGTGGGCAAGTCTGCGCAGACTGGCCTCAATGCCGCCAATAAGGATAGGAACATCCCGGTAGGTCTGACGGATCAGGTTGCAGTAGACCACGGTGGCATAGTCCGGGCGCTTGCCCATCACACCGCCGGGGGTGAACGCATCGGTCTTGCGCCTGTG
>CAYLNV010000407.1:0-1020 GCA_964385085.1 uncultured Oscillospiraceae bacterium | reverse complement strand
CTGACGGCACCTTCGCTATGCTGCCCAAGAAGGAAGTTATCAAGCACCAGGGCGAAATTGAGAAGCTGGAGAAGTACCTGGGCGGCGTTAAGGAAATGAAGAAGATCCCCGCTGCTCTGTTTATCGTTGACCCCCGCAAGGAGCGCAACGCAATTGCTGAGGCTAAGAAGCTGAATATTCCCATCGTGGCGATCGTTGATACCAACTGCGATCCCGATGAGATCGATTATGTGATCCCCGGCAACGATGACGCGATCCGCGCCATCCGTCTGATCGCTGCTGCTATGGCAAACGCTGCTATCGAAGGCCGTCAGGGCGAAGATGCCGCTGCTGAGGCAGTGGAAGCTGTGGAAGCTCCCGAGGCAGAAGCAGAAGCACCTGCTGCTGAGTAATTGAACGAAAAAGTGTCATTCCCGGATCTTCTGTTATTGCGCACCGGCACAGGCTGGTGTGGCGATCTCCGGAGGATGTATCAAGAATGACAAAGACGATATACGATTAGGAGGATTTAATCATGGCATTTACTGCTTTAGATGTTAAGAAGCTGCGTGAAATGACCAACGTTGGCATGATGGACTGCAAGGCTGCCCTGACCGCTACCGACGGTGATATGGACAAGGCTGTTGACTGGCTGCGTGAGAAGGGCCTGGCAAAGGCTGCCAAGAAGGCAGACCGCATTGCTGCTGAAGGTGTTGCTTATGCAACAGTTGTTGGCGGTGTCGGCGTTGTGATCGAGGTCAACTCCGAGACCGACTTTGCTGCCAAGACTGACGCTTTCCAGGATCTGGTAAAGAACCTGGCTGTCTGCGTTGCTGAGCAGAACCCCGCTGATGTGGAGGCTCTGAAGAACTGCAAGTATCCCGGCACTGACCTGACCGTTACTGAGATCCTGCAGGAGAAGGTCATGTCCATCGGTGAGAATATGCAGATCCGCCGCTTCGACCGCTTCGCTACCGGTACTTCCGTTGCTTACGTCCACATGGGCGGCACCCACGGTGTTCTGGTCAACCTGGAAGCTGA
>CAYLNV010000406.1:0-1022 GCA_964385085.1 uncultured Oscillospiraceae bacterium | reverse complement strand
AAGAAAACAGGAAAAATGATGTATTATGTGTAAGGAGGAAATAAAAAATGCGTGACCTTATGGGAGTACATATAGGAGGAATGGTAAAAAACGAGGAAGAGGTGTTTCTTTGTTTTGATTGGGAACAGAATCGTGAGGAAGAAGGACGGTGCCGTATCAAAGCCCGTTATGGTAATAGAAAGTTTTTTACCACAGGTTTTGAAACAAAAGATATAGACAGTATTATGCTGCTTCGCTGGAAGAATGATGCAAATGGACATAGCTATGAGATGAGAAAGCCGGAAACACACAGAGATGGTGATTTAATCCGAATGGATTTGACAAAAGAATTTGCTGCAATGGGATTAGAATCAAGGGAAAAAGATGAAAAAGCCAAAAGAGGAGGTGGAAGCAGAAATTCCCGTGCATATGGTGATTGGATACATATAGGCGAGTGTGGGTATTATCAATGCGTACATGATAGCTGGGGAGAAGACTATGTGGATTTTTGTTTTGCATATCCAGGACTAAAAATAGGAAACAGCGTGATAACAAAAATCGAAATTAGTACATTTGACAGTACGAGTGGTGAAAATATGGAGCCGATGTATGATTTTATGAGAATTGTAATGGATGATTTGTCAGCAGTCAGCAGATATACAGCGGAGGAATTGACGGAACTTTTTACAAAACATTTTCCTGAAACTATGTATATCAATATTTGGTGTGAGGATAAATTGCTTCGGGCGAGTATTGACCATAAAGGTGTGCCTCGATGGAGGTTTTGCAGAGAAGATATCGTGGATGGTGTAAGAAACTCTAATACACCATGGATTCAGGCAGAGAAACCATTGGAACTGGTGGTCAAAGAACTTGGTTTAGAAAGAATAGGAGAATAGTGGAATGATTTATGTAATGTCAGACCTTCATGGCTGTTATGATAAGTACGAGAGAATGTTAAAAAAGATTTCTTTTTCGAAGGAAGATACCCTGTATATTTTAGGTGATGTAGTGGATAGAGGACCGAACGGAATGAAGATTCT
>CAYLNV010000405.1:0-1022 GCA_964385085.1 uncultured Oscillospiraceae bacterium | reverse complement strand
TAGGCCGCGATCTCTGTCTGGGGGGTGATGGGATAGCCGAAGTAGTGGCGGCAGCCGGCACGGATCGCAGCTTCTGCGATGGCCTCGTTGCCCTTCATCAGTACTCTTTCTGCCATAATATCCTCCTTACTTCTCTACGGTGATGATGCAATCCGGGCACATGGTCGCGCAAAAGGCGCAGCCGATGCACTTTTCTTCATCCATCATGACCGCAGGCGAATAGCCTTTCTTGTTGATCTTATCCGACGCGATTGCCAGACAGCCCTTGGGGCAGGCATCCACGCACAGGCCGCAGCCTTTGCAAAGATCGGTGTTGAATGTTAGTTTTGCCATAAGATTTCCTCCTTCAACTTTATCCCCACAGGGGCCTGTTTTGCGGCTTCTGGGAGGGTAGATCAAAATATCTCTCCTGCAGCTGCAGGGGTAGTATATTGGGAACTGTCAGCCGGGCTGCCACATCCGCTCTTGCGGTATGCAGCCACACAGGCAGGTCGGACAGCTTACTTAAGCTTTCCATATATCCAAAAGAATCCATCACCGTTTGGGCGGTGGTTTCCGTTCCCAGGTTCGAATTGTTGACGATACAGGTAAATTGCAGGCCGCAGGCCGCTTCAATTTCCCGCATGACCTCCAGCGCTTCCTCCGGGGTGCGGGTCAGGGGGCGGTAGCAATTGGCAACGAAGACCATCCGGTAGTTGTTCTCCTCCTTCATAAAGGGAACGTACCGGCCCAGTGCGTAAGCGCCCCGGTCATCACCGCCAATATCCATAATGCCGTATATGCTTTTATCCTCCACCAGACGGTAGGCCTCTGCGGGTAGTGCAGGCAGGTCCACATTGGAGTTTGCAAACTGGGGGCTGATCAGCGCTACCCCCGCCTGCTCCAATTCCTTTGCGCTGTCCTTGGTGCGGAAGTAGGGGTTGACGATGTCCAGGTCTGCAATGCAGACCTTTTTCCCCTCCCCAGCCAAATGCAGGGCATAGTTCACGGCAATATTGGTCTTGCCGCTGCCGTAATGGCCG
>CAYLNV010000404.1:0-1034 GCA_964385085.1 uncultured Oscillospiraceae bacterium | reverse complement strand
GTAGTTTCAAATTCCAGAGTTACACCGGAACTTACATAGATGGTATCCGGGATAATAACAGTGTATGCGCTGGGTTCGGTAAAACTCAGGGTGCTTTGTCCGGTCTGATTGCCTATGTTTAATTCAGTTGCAAAGGCAGTAACGGACATAGACAGAACCAGCACCACGGAAAGGATTATTGCAAGAAACTTTTTCATTGCGTGGCCTCCTGTACGATCAAATCAAATTTGACTTTTGCGCCGTTGCACTGTCTGCCTTCGGTTGTAATAACCTCTATTTTAAGATACCCGGTATATGATCCCACGGGCAGAGGTTCGAAAAGATCAATGCTGTAATACCCCTGTCCAGCTGGACAATAGCCGGACGATTCCCATAATGTACGATCATCCACAAGTAAAGACATCTTAAACAGATATTCGGTATTGCACTCAGGATTGACAAAGTTAACTTTCTGGGTTATTTGGTCAGCGGTAAATACAAGGGAGTCAAAACCCGTAACTGCATAACCCTTAACGTCCTGGGTAGCGTGCTGTAACTGCTGATTGCCTTGCCAATTAACTGCATTTCCGTCTAGTTGGATATCCGGCGATGTGTCAGCGTTACCGCAAGATCTGAAGCACCACAAGAGCGCAAAAATCACGATAGGTAAAATAATGTAAAGTATCCGTTTGTTTTTCATGGTCATACCTCCGGCGCAAATCATAACCAGAGATCAAACCAAAATCCAGACAAAACGGGTGTGTATTACTTTTTCCAACGGGATATTGTGCGATCATCAGCGGCGCAGCTGTATGTATTGCCATCTCTTACCGCTTCAATTGTGGATCTGGAATAATGGCGATGGGGTACTATTTCGTCGGGTATCTCTGTGTGTAGCTTATTGCAAGTGGGGCAATACAAGCGCCTTAGTGCGTAGATCTTCGGTATACCCCCAGCGTCTTTGACCGTGCGCTTTCTGCTGTCTCTGACGCTCAGAGTCCCGCCACAGTCAGGACATACAGGCTCATAGACCGGACGTGCAATGAAGTAGTTTT
>CAYLNV010000403.1:0-1038 GCA_964385085.1 uncultured Oscillospiraceae bacterium | reverse complement strand
TGTATAAGGCCCTGCAGGCATCCGGTATGCACCTGCAAAACTACGGAACTGTTTTTGCAACCATTGCGGACAAGGATAAGGCTGAGGCACTGCCCTTGATCCGCCGGTTCTATGAGCTGGGCTTCAACATCGAAGCAACTGTGGGTACGGCAAATTTCCTGAAGGAGAACGGTATCCGCACCCATGTACTCCAGAAGATCAGCACCGGCAGCGAGGAGATCCCCGAGGCTCTGCGTCAGGGACACATTGCTTACGTGATCAACACCAGAGATCCCGGCTCTGACCACGATGACGGTCTGAAGATCCGTCAGCTTGCAACGGAGTACAATGTAACCATGTTCACAGCACTGGATACTGTGAAGGTTCTTCTGAATGTTCTGGAGGAAACCACCCTGACCATTTCCACGATCGATGCTTAATACTTGTGGCGGAGGAAATTCCTCCGCCAAAGTCCCAGTTATAAGGAGTAAAAATGAAACAGGGAATTTTTGAAATCGTTAATAATATTCCACTTACGGACAGTGTCTATCAGATGATCCTTCGGGGTGATACCTCTGCCATCACTGCCCCCGGTCAGTTTGTGCAGATTCGGTTGGACGGCTGGTTGCTGCGCCGCCCTATTTCCGTGTGCGATGAACAGGAAGACCTTCTGACTATTGTTTATAAAGTGGTCGGGAAAGGTACCCGGCAGATGTCCCAAATGACAGAAGGACGGCTGGATATGCTGACCGGTCTCGGCAATGGCTACGATCTGAGTGTTTCCGGTGATCGCCCGGTGTTGATCGGCGGCGGTGTTGGTGTGCCCCCTATGTATCTGCTGGCAAAAGAGCTGATCAAGCAGGGCAGGGAAGTGAAGGTGATCCTGGGCTTCAATACGAAGGATGAAATCTTCTACGAAGAAGAATTCAAGGCCCTGGGCGCATCTGTATCCGTAACCACAGTGGACGGAAGCTGTGGCATAAAGGGTTTTGTTACCGATGCACTGAAGGAAATGGACTATACTTATTTCTACACCTGCGGTCCGGAGCCGATGCTGAA
>CAYLNV010000402.1:0-1039 GCA_964385085.1 uncultured Oscillospiraceae bacterium | reverse complement strand
GCATTTCGAACTAGTCTGTATCCCTGCTCAAATGCCTTTTCATCCATCGTTGTTCTAAGTCTGTCAATTTCTCGCATACTTACTGGCATTGGATGTGTTTCTGGCAAGAGAATATCATACTCTTCTAGCAACTTGTGAATGGTCTCTTTATCCAAATAATTTCCTGTATTTTTCATAGAAGAATTATAAAAATATCTTCTGTAGTGATTTAACCCTACATATTTATGTGTGGTATTTTTCCAAATCCAGTATAACGCTGTACATTCATTAATCTTTGCGTTCAGATAGGAAATATTTTCTCCTTCACACTCTGACACATATCCTTCATGTGTATATCTCCCCACGCAAATTGGTCTATATAGTTCATCCGTTTTGACACCATAATCTTTGTGTGTAACTACGTAAATTGCTACATCTTTTTCTGATACCACTTGTCCTTTTTTTGCTATCCAAAGCACGCCTTCTACTGTAGGCATCTGCTGTAATGACCATACGTTTTTATCAAAATTAACAACAAAATATCTGTCTCCCTCTTCCAAAGTGGGAAAGTGTGATAAAAACACGTCTGTCTTTTCTTTTAATACTTCTAGCTCGCCAACCACTTGTCTATCAGATAAAATAATTACATCATAATGCCTACATGTTTTTTTTAAACTACTATAAACCATTCGATATAAACAATTGTTTTCTACCGCATTTTTTCCTTTTAATCCATCTATGGTGGCATTTGAATTAGACAGCAATTCTGTAATTGATAAAACAGAATGTGGGATGATATTCATACCCACATCCAATACTTTTTTATAATTACATTCATTTAGATAATTCTTAATCAAAACAGCCACATCATACTCTGGTTTAGCACCCTGACAAATGGCTTCTTTCCATGAAACAAGTTTTTTTGCTGGAATAAAATATGTACCTATCAATTCTCGTTTTATGGATTCGAAATATTTATTTGAGAAAATTGAAATATAGTCATAATCGAAATTTTTTAACTCTCCAGGGTGAATCACAGGTACTCCATTTTGTTCCTTTA
>CAYLNV010000401.1:0-1045 GCA_964385085.1 uncultured Oscillospiraceae bacterium | reverse complement strand
CAATTAGTTTATAGTTCAATTCAATATCCATGTGAAACCTCCGAACAAGCGATTTCCCTTATTGTAATTGAAGTTACAGCATGTTATAATCGTCTACGCAAAGGATTCTCTGTTGTTTAGAGGTTTTGAGAAAAATATCGAAATTTGTGTAATACTATTAAACATCGAGAACATGACATCAATCTGTATGGAGCAAAGAAATGAGTGTAATTACAAATAAAGATATTATCGAATTCTATTCCAGAAAGGTCATCGAAAACGAGGAAGTTTTTCAGAAAACATACTATTTCGAAAAAGAGCACAGGCAGCGAAGCACAGGTTACATATCGCTCGCCCGGACTTTCCTTTCTGGTGGTATGATTGGAGAAGAAGATGATAATGATAAACGTTTTTACGAATGGCTCCGCGCAAAAGAAGATGAACAGACTATTTATCAGTTAAGAGCATTAAAATATCTTGAAGGAGATACAGAATTCGATATTTTTCTGAATCATTCTAAACTTAACCAAAAATGGCATTGCCTAGTATCATGGTATGCCTATACAGAATTCCAAGGAAGATTAAACGACAAAACCTATACTGAGCCGATATGTAAGCCAGATACCCAAGATCCTTGCATTTTGAAGAAAAGTATTACATGCCCTGAGCTTCGTGTGTGGTTGCTGGAAGCTGCAGTAGATGGAATCAATGTAACAAACCGCGATGTTGACCAATTTCTAAAGGAAGCATTATTCTATACGGAAGACAAGAAAAAAAATAAGTCTAAATGGGAGAATGTATTGGCACAATATAATCAGAAAATTATTGCAGCGATTGTAGCAAGCAAATAAGGTTATAATAATTACTCCTAAGAAGACTGAAAGAGCGACACTCCTAATACTAGGAGTGTCGCTCTTTGGCTTACGGTATGAAATTTTTTCGAGGACGTTTTATAAAATTCTGGACTTGAGAATTGATATACCTTTTAACAATGCCATTTAGGGCTTTCGTAATTTCTTGCTCTGCAAGCTCCATGATAGGCTGTCCCAGCATATACTCATAACTT
>CAYLNV010000400.1:0-1047 GCA_964385085.1 uncultured Oscillospiraceae bacterium | reverse complement strand
CAGCCGCAGGGTGGTCTCCGCTTTTTCCAGCGGTGTTACCGTAACAGAATACTGGTCAATGTCCGGGCGGTCCTCCCGCTTGGGCGCGACGGTGATCTCCACCTCATCCCGCTGGTACATCCAGGAGACCGTCATGACCTCCTGGGAAATGGTTGCAGAAAACAGGCCCAGATTCCGACGGTTCTTCACCTTCTCGATAATGCGGGTAACGTCCTTAAAAAAGCCCATATCCAGCATCCGGTCCGCTTCGTCCAGCACCACGGTCTGGATCTTGTCCAGGCGGATGTTTTTGCGGTTATAATGGTCCATAAGCCGACCGGGTGTCGCCACCACGATCTGCGGCTTCTTTTCCAACTGCTTTGCCTGACCGACGATCCCGGCGCCGCCATAAAGCACCGCCACACGAATCCCCTGAAAATATGTAAGCAAGCCCCGCAGCTCATCACCGATCTGGATCGCCAGCTCTCTGGTAGGCGCTAAAACAAGGCCCTGAACATCCGGACACCGGGGATCAACATGCTCGATCATAGGGATACCGAATGCAAAGGTCTTACCGGTGCCGGTGGGTGCTTTCGCGATCACATCCTTCCACTGCAAAAACGCAGGGATCGCAAGCTGCTGGATGGTAGTGGGATAACCGTATCCCTTCTTCTCCAGCGCCTTCAGCATTGCCTCTGACAGGCCAAGCTGCTCAAATGTCATTTCATCCATGATAATCTTCCTTTGATTTGTTGTTTTTTCCATTGTAGCAGTTTTTGGTGGAATTTGCAACCTTCCAATCTTTTTGTATGATCCCCTGCGGAAAGATATGGACAAAAGGCAAAATTCGTGTTATATTTTATAGTGATATTATATTGGTATAATGCCTTTAAAGGAGGCTTGTTCAAAAATGGGTAAGCTAATTGTGATCGAGGGTACGGACGGTTCCGGAAAAAGCACACAGTTTCGGCTGCTGTCGGAGCGTTTGACAAAGGATAATATCCCATTTCGTCATCTGGTATTCCCCCGGTACAAGGAGGAAAGCTCTGCACTGATCCGGATGTATCT
>CAYLNV010000399.1:0-1049 GCA_964385085.1 uncultured Oscillospiraceae bacterium | reverse complement strand
GGGATCGTGCCGTCCAGCATACCGTCCACAAAGCCGGAGATGGTGGTCATGGGTGTTTTCAGCTCATGGGACACATTGGCGACAAATTCCTGCCGCTGATATTCGCTTTTCTGCAAGGACGCGGCCATGTTGTTGAAGGCCAGCGCCAGTTCCTGCATTTCCGTAGGGGAATGGGGGTCTATCTGGGTTCGGGAATCCAGCTTGCCGTGGCCAAAGTCGCTGGCCACCTGGGCCATATCCCGCAGAGGGGAGCTGTGCCTGCGGACCAGAACGGTCATCAGCACCATGCTGATCAGCACCGCCAGCAACGCGGCATACAGATAAATGCTGGACATCTTTCGCAGGATGCCAACGGTCTGGGAAATGGGCTTGGACAGGATCACAATGCCGATGGTCTGTCCGGACAGATCCTTGATGGATTGGGAGACCACATACCGGGTCTCGTCGTACAATCCGTCGATGGTGCCGGTGCTGGATACGCTTTCAGAGGTAAGGACCTGGGTCAGATACTCCTGACTGATGGTCAGACCCTGATGCTCACAGCCAAGGGGAGCATTGGAGCAAACAAGCAGACGGCCGGCGGCATTGCAGATCACCACGTCGGCATCGGAGATGTTATCCGCCAGGGATAAATTGATGAGAAACTCCCGGCTGGAAAGAGATTCTGCAGCGCTGTAAGCGGCTGCTAGATCTGCGATCACAGCACCGTCTGACTGCAGATCGGCCATTTCTTTGGCTGACAGGTAGTCTTTGATGAGCACCTGAAAGGAAGCACCTACCAGCAGCAGAGCTGCCATCAGGATGATGGCAGCGGGATAAAATGTGCGGCTGAAGGCAGATCTCATGATTACAGCACCTCGAATTTATAACCTACACCCCAGACGGTCTTCAGACTCCAGCTTTCGGAAATACCCTCCAGCTTTTCCCGCAGACGCTTCACATGGACATCCACCGTTCTGGAATCGCCAAAATAATCAAAGCCCCACACATCATCCAAAAGCTGGTTGCGGGTATAGACCCGGTTGGGCGACGAGGCAAGGTAATAAAGC
>CAYLNV010000398.1:0-1052 GCA_964385085.1 uncultured Oscillospiraceae bacterium | reverse complement strand
GGCAGAGCATTATAAGGTGGGCCGCATTGCGGCAGAAAAGGCGAATGTTCTCCTGTCTTACGGACCGAACAGTGTGCGTATGCTTTATGGCGCACTGACCGGCGGTATGGGGCAGCCTGCAGCCAGAGCCTTCACAGACCGCGACCGTTTGGTAGCAGTGCTGAGGCAGACTGCAAGACCCGGAGATGTGATCCTGTTTAAGGGCAGCCGGGGTATGCATATGGAACTGGTTCTGGAAGCATTTTTGAATCAGGAGAAAGAGAAAGAAACATAACAAGCGGAGGAAAGATCCATGATAAAAGTCGTGATAGCAGCATTGGCAGGCGGTGTTCTGTCCGGTGTGTTGGGATATTTTTTGCTGCCGGTGCTGCGGGCGCTGAAGGCTGGCCAGTCCATTCGGGAGCTGGGACCCACGTGGCATAACAGCAAGGCAGGAACACCTATGATGGGCGGCCTGATGTTTATCGGTGCGGTCATTATCTGCCTTGCACTGTGTATTCCTATGATGGAGGAATATACTGTGTTTTATGTGCTGCTGCTGAGCCTGTGCTTTGGGCTTGTGGGCTTTTTGGATGACTTCTGCAAGATTAAATTCAAGCGCAACATGGGCCTGACATCGTTGCAAAAGGCACTGCTGCAAATGGCAGTTTCTGCGCTGTATCTGTACCTGTTGTATAAGGAGGGAAGCCTGACCAGCAACATCTACATTCCCTTTGCAGATGTTACCTTCTACATCCATCCGCTGGCTTATATTTTCTTTGCGATGTTCGTGATGGTCGGCTGCGTCAATGCAGTGAACCTGACCGACGGTGTGGACGGCCTTTGCGGCAGTGTAACGATCCCGGTGATGGCTTTCTTTGCGGTGGTCGCGGTGGCTATGGGCCGGTATGATCTGGCACTGATGCCTGCGGCACTGACCGGTGCGCTGATCGCATATCTGTTTTATAACTGGCATCCTGCCAAGGTGTTCATGGGTGATACCGGCTCTCTGTTTTTAGGCGGTGCAGTCTGCGCCCTTGCCTTTGCACTGGATATTCCGCTGGTGCTGGTGC
>CAYLNV010000397.1:0-1055 GCA_964385085.1 uncultured Oscillospiraceae bacterium | reverse complement strand
TGTGCAAAGATTAGGCTTTATCCATGATATGATGGATGTGAAGGTGCTGATTTTGTTTGTGGCGGCCCGTTCCAACTATCCCATGACCATACAGGAGATCTATGAGCTTTGCTATCAGGACGACTGCCTGAGCTATTTTGATGTGTGTACTGCGATCCCCGAGATGGTAACCTCCGGACATCTGAAGCAGGTAGAGACTGAGCGGTATGAGATCACGGAGAAGGGGAGAAGCGACGGCGCATTGATCGAGGATTCTGTTGCTTATTCCGTTAAGCAGCGGGCAGAAAATGCAGTTGCCCGTTTTAATCGCCAGCTCCGCCGCAGCAGCTTTGTGAAAACAAAGGTCGTTCCCAGGGAGAATGGGGACTATTCCGTGCTGATGTCCCTGGATGATGAAGCAGGCAATCTGATGACCCTGGAGCTGGCTGCGCCCAATCAGCGTCAGGCGGTGCGGCTTGGTAAGCTTTTTGAGAAAAAAGCGGAGATTATTTACAATCTGACCATGACGGAACTTTTGGAGGAAGAAGACGAACTGAACGGCTAAAAAATCCTTGTAGATACGGTATATATGTGCTATAATGTATTTACACCGGATGACCGGTGATACGAAAGGAGCTGCCGAGTATGAAATTTCAATTCAGTGAGAAGAAAGTCAAGCTGCCCGAGTCCGTTCACGCTTATGCTGAGAAGAAAGTAATGAAGCTGTCCCGGTACTTTGAGGAGGATGCGGAGGCGCTGATCGTATTTTCTGTGGAGAAGAACCGCAACAATGTGGAATTGACCGTCCATGGCGCGGGAACATGGTTCCGTGCCCATGAAAGCACATCGGATATGTTTGCTTCCATCGATGCTGCTGTGGGAACGATTGAAGGTCAGATCCGCAAGAATAAGACACGGCTTGCCCGCCGCCTGCGGCAGGATGCCTTCAGCCGTTCCGTTGAGGAAACCTCTTTTGCTGTGGAAGAGCCGGAAGAGGAGCTGAACATCGTCCGGGTCAAGCAGTTCCGGTTCAAGCCCATGACCCGTGAGGAGGCGGTCCTGCAGATGAATCTGCT
>CAYLNV010000396.1:0-1055 GCA_964385085.1 uncultured Oscillospiraceae bacterium | reverse complement strand
AAGTGAGTTGTCTTTCAGACTGCGACAATTTTATAGAGGGCTTCCGAATGGGTGTGATGGTTATGCTGGATGTCCTCTTACCCCATAACTCCATTCATCCGTAAAACTCTACCTAAACATACACTTCCAGCAGAACCCCGAAATACATTCAGAAAAGTCATATTTGCACTTTGCGAATATCCGCAGAGTGCAAAGACTTTTACAAACAGGAGGACACCACATGAAAAGAAAAACTTTTTATTATGCCCGTGTTTCTACCAGGGATCAAAATCTGGATAGACAGCTGGCTGTTTTCTATAACATGGGAGCTGATGATCGAGATATTATCGTGGACAAAGAAAGCGGTAAAGACTTCAACCGGACAGGATATCGGGCGCTAAAGAACGGAATGCTGCGAGAGGGTGACACACTGGTTGTCAAATCGTTGGATCGTCTGAGCCGGAACAAGAACGATATCAAAAGGGAGTTGGAGTACTTCAAGGCCAACAATATCAGACTGAAGATCATTGACATACCTACAACCATGATGGAACTGCCGGAAGGGCAGGAATGGGTATTTGATATGGTCAATAACATTCTGATCGAAGTTCTGGGAACTATCGCCCAGCAGGAAAGGGAAACCATCAAATCCCGGCAAGCGGAGGGGATCGCCGTTGCAAAGGCCAAGGGAGTCAAATTTGGACGTCCCCAGGCTACATATCCTGATAACTGGCTACCCGTTATAAAGCGTTGGAAGTCCGGGGAAATCACTGCAACGAAGGCGATGGAGCTGACACAAACCAAACGGACAACCTTTTATAAGCTTGTAAACAGCATGCATTAAACGTGGTACATGTGGCGGAGGGGACTCCCCTCTCCACACAAATATGTCGGGGTGGGTTTACATTTCTGTTTTTTGCAATTATAATATACATAACCGGATGTGCCGTGCTTCACTCCCATTCAGATTCTTGGAGGTCATTATATGGAACTTCTACTCTTAATCGGTGTTGGTTTATTCTTTGTTGGTAAATGGATTTATGATAAATGTACCACCAATCATCATGTGTTTACTG
>CAYLNV010000395.1:0-1061 GCA_964385085.1 uncultured Oscillospiraceae bacterium | reverse complement strand
CTAACATTAAAAGATTTCACCACCGAAAAAGAAATGATCGATAAGATTCGCTGCAGAAACGGCAATCTGGAAATCAACGTGTCCCCGCAGGAAACCGTGCATACAGAGCTGTAACGGAAGGATCGTGAATCAATTATGAAAAAAATCTATTCTATAATGCTCGTCATTTCTCTTGTCCTGGCCTTATTATGCGGCTGCAGTGAAAACACTCAGGACACCGGATCTAATGAAACAAATGCCACTGTAGGAACCAGCTCGGATAACACAAATATTTCAAGCGAAGCCACTACGGTTACCTTTGCCCAATCAGACAATGCTATGTTTACAAACCGCGACTATGAAGTGGGCTATGATACGCAAAATTGCGTTTTGATCACCTTAAACGAAACAGGTGCAAGCAGCAGCTCTGATTCGGTCAAAATTTCCGGTTCTACTGTTACGATCACAGAAGAAGAAACCTATATTATTTCCGGTTCTCTCTCAGACGGCATGATCATTGTGGACGCTGATGAATCTGCAAAACTGCAGATCGTACTAAACGGTGTAAATATCACAAGCTCCACCTCCGCTGCTCTTTATATTCTGGAAGCAGATAAGGTGTTCGTTACCCTGGCAGACAGCACAGAAAATTTCCTCACCAACGGAGGAACGTTTGAAGCCATCGACGATAACAACATTGACGGCGCGATCTATTCCAAGCAGGATCTGACCTTTAACGGCAACGGCAGTTTGACAGTAACCTCTCCTGCAGGCCACGGCATCGTATGCAAGGATGATCTGGTTTTTACCAGCGGCACCTACAGCATTGCTTCATCCTCTCACGGTCTGGATGTAAATGATAGCGTGCGTATTGCAAATGCACAAATCAGCATCGAGGCCGGTAAGGATGGTATCCAGGCTGAAAATTCAGACAACGCAGAGCTCGGATTCGTATATATGTCCAGCGGAGTGCTGAATATCGGTGCCGAGGGCGACGGTATTTCCGCACAGACCTATCTGCAAATCGAAGGCGGTACGCTGGATCTGCTTTGCAGAGGCGGCAGCGAAAACGGCTCTCAATC
>CAYLNV010000394.1:0-1073 GCA_964385085.1 uncultured Oscillospiraceae bacterium | reverse complement strand
GGAAGCCCAGTTGAACCGGCTGCGGTCTTTGTGTGAGCAATACGGAATGTTCCAGATCTCCGGTGAGGATATCAATTCTCCCCGGCAAAGCTTTGTGATCAAAGCAATGGAAGATCCTGTATTCCAAAATCTGATCGATGCCACATGGAAGCTGATCGAACATGAGAAAATAGTGGAGGGGTAGAAAAATGAACATGAAAGCAGTAAGAATTCACGGCAAAATGGATCTGCGGCTGGACGATGTAACCTTGCCGGAGATCGGACCTGACGGTGTCCGCATCCGTGTGGTGTCTGACAGCCTGTGTATGTCCAGCTATAAAGCGGCTGTCGAGGGCGGCGACCATAAGCGCGTTCCCGATAACTGCGCCGAGAATCCCACCATCGTAGGTCATGAATTCTGCGGTGATATCGTAGAAGTTGGCGAAAACTGGAAGGATAAGTATCAGGTTGGAGATAAGTTCGTGATCCAGCCTGCCCATTTCCATAAAGGCAGCCAGATGGCTCCCGGCTATTCCTATTCCGATTGCGGTGGTGATGCCCAGTACGGCAATGTGCCCATCGAGACCCTGCTTGAAAACTGCCTGCTTCCTTATGATTCCGATACTTATTACTACGGCTCTCTGGCAGAACCCTTGAGCTGCGTTATCGGTACATTCCACGCTATGTATCACACCAAGGCCGGCTCTTATGTCCATGAAATGGGCATTAAAGAGGGCGGCAAAATGGCACTGCTCGCCTCCGTTGGACCTATGGGTCTGGCGGCGATCGACTATGCCATCCATTGCGACCGCAAGCCTTCCTTGCTGGTGGTTACGGATATTGATGAAGCAAGACTGGCAAGAGCCGCTTCGATCTACACCGTAGAGGAAGCCAGGAAGAACGGCATTGAGCTGCACTATGTGAATACCCGCATGGAAAATGCCACCGCGTATCTTCGTGAGCTGACCGGCGGCACCGGCTATGATGATGTGGTATGCTTTGCACCTGTGAAGCCGGTCATCGAGCAGGCTGACGACATTCTGGGCTTCGACGGCTGTCTGAACTTCTTTGCAGGTCCTACCGATTCCCAGTTC
>CAYLNV010000393.1:0-1079 GCA_964385085.1 uncultured Oscillospiraceae bacterium | reverse complement strand
CAGGGCAAAGTCTTGTAGCACGTCCAAGCATCTGTTCAAACAGAATTCTGGAACGTATTCTACGTAAGAACACCAAATTAACAATTTCTCTTACGTCAATACCAGTAGTAAGCAAATCTACCGTAACAACAATATTTGGATATGTTTCATTCTTAAATCTACGGATTGCTTCTTTAATCTTCACAGGATTTCCATTCTCAATAGAGCCAGTAATCTTCATAACTGCTTCTTCGCTGATACCCTGTTCTGAATAGTAATCTTTCAGTATCTGTGTAACCATATCAGCGTGAGCATCATCTACTGCAAAAATAAGTGTTTTACCTTTTTCGTTAGGGTCAATATCCTTGGCAATCTCAGCAAGAACCGTTTCATTGAATCCCTTGGTAACAACCTTACGGTTAAAGTCGTCTACTTCAAATTTTAAATCGTCTTCCAGCTCTTCACTATTAAGAATTGTATTTGTTACAGGGTCATAAATTGGTGCTGTACTTCCTGCTTCAAATACAATACCTTCTTCACTAAGTTTTGTCTTAATGATATGTGGAGCATCATGGTCCACCAGATAACCATCTACTACTGCTGTACGGTAATCATATGAATATACTGGTTTACCAAAGATTTCTGTTGTATGAAGGGCAGGTGTAGCAGTAAGAGCAATCTTAACAGCATCAAAATAGTCAATAACAGCTCTGTACTTACTGCGGAAATCATCCTGATTACGATAAAGGGATTCATCCTCGCCCATTTCCTTATCCAAGATATATCCACGGTGAGCTTCATCTACAATGATACAATCGTAATCAGATACACCTAAACTGTTGTCGGATTCATTGTAGAGGATACGTTTTACTAAGCTCTGTACCGTAGCAATATGAACACGGGTATCCTTTTCAAAGTCTTTTTCTCCAAGGTCTTTGATATCATACAATTTATTTATTGTTTTAAGGTCTTCCAATCTTACCTCTTTGAAGGTATCCATGGTCTGGTCGCCAAGTGCTGTTCTATCTACCAGATACAGGATTCTTTTAAATCTCTTAGCTGACAAGAATCTGTAAATCATACCAAGCACAGTTCTGGTC
>CAYLNV010000392.1:0-1095 GCA_964385085.1 uncultured Oscillospiraceae bacterium | reverse complement strand
CATATGCTCGTGATATTTGCACTGGTACTCCTCAGACTGATCCAGCCGTCGGGGATGATCGGTGTGCAGGTGCGGCATACATTCACAACCGTATTCGGAATAACCTATGCACCGGTTGGGATATATCCTGTGGAAGAAGTCCATCCACCATTCATTCAGGAACATACCCGGCACATACCAGCCCAGATACAGATTCCAGCTTACCAGATCGGACACCTTATGAGCCACCGGGTTAAAAGGTCCGCAGACGGAGTAGCAGGCCAGGGCAGTCAGACGGATGGGATCCAGCTTATGTACCAGATCATTCAGGAGCCGGTGATTCTCCATCATATCCTTTTTATCCTTCGTAGAAATGGTGATCTCATTGGAAAGTCCCCAAACGCATATAGAGGGGTGGTTGTAATTCTGTACCACCAGCTCCGTCATCTGACTGACGGTGTTTGCCCGTCCATTAGGCATATGCTCGGAGATATAGGGGATCTCCGCCCAGACCACCAGGCCCTCTTTATCGCACAAATCGTAGAAATACTGATCATGCTGATAGTGCGCCAGCCGGATGGTGTTAGCACCTATTTCCTTAATGATGCTCATATCCGTATCATGGTGTTGTCTGGTCAACGCATTGCCGACACCCTTCCAGTCCTGATGGCGGCATACGCCCCGAAGCGGATAGCTCCGACCGTTGAGGAAGAATCCCTTCCGAGGATCCACATAGATGGTACGGACACCGAAATGGGTTCTGATCTGATCCACCGTAGTGCCGTCCACCGTCAGGGCAGCTTCGCAGTCATACAGATACGGGTCGTCCAGACCATCCCAAAGGTGGACATCGGGAATCACAAGGGTTATGTCCCTTCCTTCTCCGGATGCCACTTCCCGTCCTTGTGCGTCCAGCAGCTTGACAGTAACGATTCCGTCTTCCGTGTTGCTCCATGTCTGAACACGCACACTGCCGTCTGTTCCCATAACTGTGGGTGTAACAGCAATGCCGGGTCCACCGAAATGATCCAGATCAAAGTGATACCGGTCCACGATCAGCAGCTTTACATCCCGATAGATCCCACCGTAAAAGGTGAAGTCCGCCTTCTGCGGGTA
>CAYLNV010000391.1:0-1096 GCA_964385085.1 uncultured Oscillospiraceae bacterium | reverse complement strand
GCAGAACATTGCCGGAGAAGCCGTCGCAGACCACCACATCCACAGCACCCAGAGGCACATCTCTTGCTTCTGTATTTCCCACGAAATTCAAAATACCGCGGTCGGCTGCATCCTTCAGGAGCGCATAGGCTTCCTTCTGCAAGGGTGTGCCCTTGGAGTCCTCGCTGCCAATGTTCAACAGACCTACCTTGGGATTCTCTACACCTAAGTACCTTTTGGCATACAGCGAGCCAACCAGACCGAACTGCAGCAGAAATTCCGGGGTGCATTCTGCATTTGCACCGCAATCCAGGATCACGGTCTTGCCGCCTGCCTTATTGGGCATAGCAGGACCCATGGCCGCCCGGCGGATGCCCTTGACCCGCTTGACGATCAGGGTCGCACCGGACAGCAGCGCACCGGTGCTTCCGGCAGAAATAAAGGCATCGCCCTGACCCTCGGACAGCATTTTCAGGCCAATGACCATGGAAGAGTTTTTCTTCTTGCGGATCACATTTGCCGGGTCATCGTGCATATCCACCACTTCGTCTGCGTTGGCGATCTCGATCCCCTGCGGAAGGTCCTGAATCCCCTGCTCCCGCAGCACATTCAAAATTTCCTCGCCCTTGCCAACCAGCGTGATCTGTGCGCCAAAATCCTTAGCAGCACGGACCGCTCCCATTACCGGGGCCTGGGGCGCATGATCGCCGCCCATTGCGTCAAGTATGATCTTCATAAGTATCCCTCTTTCTGGATTATCTAAATCCTACGGATTCTCTGACGGCGGGAGCAAGCCCCCGCCCTACGGTTAAATTCCATTTTCCTTCATCTGGTCGATGATTTCCAAGGAACGTTTGGAAAGCGCCTGATTTTTTTCTGACTTCTTTCGAATTCGCTGCTCCAGCGGTGCAATAATGCTAAAGTTGATATTCATCGGCTGGAAGGAGTCAATGCGCTCGTCGCTGATATACAGCCCCAGCGCACCGATCGCCGTTTCTCTCGGGAAATCGGGCACTTCCTTACCCTGCACCTTTGCCGCCATGGCAACCGCCGCCAAAAATCCGGATGCCGCACTTTCCACATAGCCGTCCACACCGGTCATCTGTCCGGCAAAGGC
>CAYLNV010000390.1:0-1097 GCA_964385085.1 uncultured Oscillospiraceae bacterium | reverse complement strand
CCACACTTACTTATCAGGAGAAACGTCCAACGGACGTTTCTCCTGGCATACCAAAACAAGAAAGGCCAAGAACTTGCTTGCAAGCAATCATTCTTGACCTTTCTTATTTTTACGTTTCTCAATTTAATGCGGAAGATGGGACTTGAATGAATTTGTTCCTCAAAAAATACGATAGAAAGGGGCTTTTCAGCACATCATCTACGAGTGTAACAAAAGTGTAACAAATCCCATTTTATAAAATTTAATAATCCTTATCTTTTTGGCATCTACAACATTTTTTAAACAAAAGACCAACAAAGTCTCCACCACAATAAGCACATTTATTATTTGATTTCAACTGTCTTGCCCATGCTTGACGTTGCTTTTCCCTTTCCTCTTCTATTCTTTTAAGGTAATATGGATAACCAATCGGTGTCATTTCGAAAAATTTAATTCTTTCATCATTTGTTTCTAATTTTTTTCCGTCCACATAAATATTAATCAAATTAGGCACAGAACATTCAAACGCGTTTGTATCTGGGTTAATATGTCCAAAGTCATAGTTGGCTTTTCCTAATGAACTACTCGAAACATAAATACTATCTAAATTTCTACAATGCCAATCCCACGAAGCATTTTGAATGGTTTGCATATTCGCAGAAAAATGAATTTCTTTTAAATGGTCGCAACCATAAAATGCACTAGCATACATTTCTATAACCTCATCACCTAATTCGACTGTTTCAATCATTGTATGCGCAAATACTTTCGGTCCAATTTTTTTAACTCCCTGTGGAATTTTTATATGCAAAGAATTCCCATTATATTTTGTTAATACGCCACCTTTAATCTCATATTCTTTTTCAATATCACCTTGAACATAAACATTTTGGGCAGTTATATTATATACATTAGAAAAATTTTGTATTGCTTTCTCTACAATAAAAGGAGTGTTACAATATGGGCACACCATAGCATCTTTTTCTTTATCTACTGATAGTGTTGCTCCGCACTGAGTACATATTCCAGGTATTAACATCTTTTGTACCTCCACTTATTTTAATCTTATGTTTATTATATCATTGTTTTCAACTCATGAAAATAAGATTTAACTACTT
>CAYLNV010000389.1:0-1098 GCA_964385085.1 uncultured Oscillospiraceae bacterium | reverse complement strand
AGTGGTGTAAATGTTCAGTTATATGATTATAATGCTTCAGATGCTCAATTATGGCGTTTTTATGATGCTGGGAATGGATATTACTATATTAAGAATAAATTAGGATATTATTTGGATGTTAGTGGCGGAATCAGTGAAAATGGAACGAATGTTCAAGTTTATGAAAAAAATAATACTGATGCTCAAAAATGGAAGTTATCTAGAATAACAGGTAGTGAATGTAAGATAGCAACGGCATTAAATACAGAAATGGTTCTTGATGTGTTTGGCAATAATACAGATAATGGAACTAATATACAAATATACAATGATCATGCTCAAAATAATCAACGATTTTATATTGTTCACTATAAGTCAGGGTGGTATGTAATTATAAGCAAACATTCAGGTAAAGCAATTGATGTAACAAATGGAAAATCAGAAAGTGGTGTAAATGTTCAATTATATGATTTGAATTGGACTGATGCACAATTATGGCGTTTTATTAATGCAGGCAATGGATATTACTATATTCAGAATAAGTTAGGATATTATTTGGATGTTAGTGGTGGAATTAGTAAAAATGAAACGAATGTTCAAGTTTATGAAAAAAATAATACTGATGCTCAAAAGTGGAAGATAACAATGGAAGACAAACAGTATTATCATGCAGATAGTGATAGTTATTTTACAGAAACAAAAACACTTTCATTTAATGATTTTGATTCATGGAAAAAGGCTGTAATAGCGGCTGAAACTACAGTAGCTAATATTACACCAACTATGGGGGGCAGTTATAATGCAGCGCCTTTTATTGTTGATAAACAAGTTTTGGAATGGAAAACAATTCAGGCTGAAATTTCTTTAAGTACACCAGGGGGCTATAAAACTATATATATTGACCTTCCTAGTAAAATATTATACACATATCATAAACATAAATTTGAAGAAGGAATCACTAATTATGGAAAAACTTGGTATTACAAAGGAGATTCCATAGCAGTAGTTCAAACTTGTGAATGTGGATATAGGACGGAATGGCTTGGGGAAATTCCACTAGAAGAGTTTAGTAGTAAAGCAAATGTGTCACCTAAACAGCAAGTTATTTGGCAACCAAGA
>CAYLNV010000388.1:0-1101 GCA_964385085.1 uncultured Oscillospiraceae bacterium | reverse complement strand
ATCAGACCGGAGATCTGAGCGTTCTTGAAGTAGATCTGGAAGGTGACGGAAACAGCAGTGTTTGCACCCTGCATACCGATGAACATACCCATAGCAGCCAGGGTAGCACCCACAGCGGGACGGTTCTTCAGGAAGTTGCCCATAGCCTTAAATACATTGAACTTGGGCTGATCTTCGTTGACAGCGACATCGGTATCCACACGGATCTCGGTGTTCTTGATGATAAACTGGAAGCAGAGGAAGCCCAGCACACCCATAACCAGAGCGGCTACGAATACCATAGGACCGTTCAGGGACTGGTCCTTATTATAGACCAGGAAGGGCAGGATCACCATAGGCAGCATATTGCCGATGATGGAGCCGATAGAACGCCAGGCAGACAGAGAAGCACGGTCAGCGGGATCCTTGGAAATCAGGGACAGCAGACTGCCGTAGGGGACATTTGCAACCGTGTAGAAGGCATCCCAAATAATGTAGCCGGCCATAAAGATCACGATCTTAGCCCACTCAGGAGCACTGGGGAAGGGCAGGAAGCACAGTGCGCCACCTACGATCAAACCAATAGAACCGAACCAGATGTACTGCAGGAATTTGTTTCTGCGATACTTATGTCTGTCAGAATCGATCATAGTGCCGATCAGGGGATCGTTGATCGCGTCCCAAACCTGCAAAATAACGATCAGCAGAGAATACCATGCGTTCAGACCCATAACCTGAGTCCAGAACAACGGCATAATTGTGCCCTTCAGGGCAAAACTCATGTTACAGCCAAGGTCGCCGGCAGCATAAGCAATACTATCGCGAATGCCAAACTTCCGGTGGCCCTGAGCGTCCAACTGGGGGGCTTTTGCCATATTTTTTTCCTCCTTAATACCGGCAGGCGAATACCTGCCTCGATTCTATTCTAGTATATATGATTCTGGCAAAATTAACTAGGTACAAAAGGCATGTTTTGTGGCACCCCGTTACAATTTGTTTCATACTTTATTTATACAAAATTAACAAACAGTCTTTCCTGCACGGACAATCGTTTAAAAAGGGGCTGTAAAAAACGCATATTTTTCCAAGGTGGATGAAAAGGTTTGGGAGGTAGCTCAAAAA
>CAYLNV010000387.1:0-1105 GCA_964385085.1 uncultured Oscillospiraceae bacterium | reverse complement strand
TTGGAAATGATTTTAATGTAGGGGCGGCAATCTGCCGCCCGCGGGAGGCTATTAGCCTCTCCTACTATTCGATAAACAGAAATTTGACAGTTTTGGCAAGAATGTATATTCTGAATAAATTTTCAGGTTTCTTTACAGCCTCCTTTTTGTAAAATTTTCTTATTGTGGATATAATAGAAACGAACAAAAGGAGGTTATTACCATGGAAGAAAGAGTGTTGACAGAAAAGCGATTGGTTCAGTTCTCAGAATATCTGATCCGGGAGGAGAAAAGCCTGGCGACCTGCGAAAAATATATGCGGGATGTACGGGCATTTTGGATGTTTGCAGGCAGCAGAACGATCACCAAGGAACTGACGATGGTATATAAGAAGCAGTGTATCGATAGTGGCTATGCAGTCCGATCGATCAATTCTATGCTGGCCTCTATTAACAGCTTCCTGACCTTTATGGGGTGGTATGACTGTAAGGTGAAGAATATCCGTCTTCAGCGCCAGATCTATTGCACAGAAGAAAAGGAGTTGACAAAAGCGGAATATCTTCGGCTTTTGGAGGCATCAAGGAGCAATGAGCAGCTCAATCTTGTGCTGCAAACGATCTGCGGAACAGGGATCAGGGTGTCGGAGCTGCAATATTTCACGATTGAAGCAGTTAGCAGGGGAGAGGTGCTGGTGGACTGTAAAGGCAAGAGCCGCCGTATTCTGATCCCCGGAAAATTGAGAAAGCAGTTGCTTTCCTTTGCAAAAAGAAGAAAAATAGAGTCCGGGGCTGTTTTCGTAACAAAAAGCGGAAAAGCATTGAACCGGAGCAATATCTGGTCCAGTATGAAACGGCTTTGTAAGATGGCGGGTGTAGCAGAAACGAAGGTGTTTCCCCACAATCTGCGCAAGCTCTTTGCCCGGACCTTCTACGGCATTGAAAAGGACATTGCAAAGCTGGCAGATATTCTTGGCCACAGCTCGATCAATACGACCCGAATTTATATTATGACCACCGGTGTGGAGCATCGCAGAAAGATCGAGCGCCTTGGTCTTGTTGTTTAGACATAAAAAAAGCACCACATAATTTGTATTATGTGATATTAAATAATTTCATAGTATTGTTTT
>CAYLNV010000386.1:0-1106 GCA_964385085.1 uncultured Oscillospiraceae bacterium | reverse complement strand
AATATACTTGACGAGAGGTATACTATTAGCAAGGGAGGTATATGATATGCTGAAGAGTTTCGAATTATCAAATTTTAAGTCGTTTAAGAATCCTACGAAGTTTGAGTTAGAAAAAACAAATTATCAGATGCTCGCAGATAAAAATGTTAAAGGAAATATTTTGAAAGGTTTGATGTTTGTTGGTGGAAACGCATCAGGGAAATCCAATTCTGTACTAGGACTTAAGATTTTATTAGAATGTTTATTTGGGAAAAATGATGTCTATTTTAAAAATTATATTTGTTTGTTTTCTGACAATCCAATCATGTCATTAAAATATGTATTTGAAATAGATGGGGTAGAAGTTGAATATAGAATTCAATTTCAAAATATTGATGATAAGATAAATGAAGATTTGTTTGTCGGAAATGAATGTCTTTTTTCAAGAGATGGTAGTGTTGCAAATGTAAAAATTATTAGTGATACAAATTATACAGATGTACCACGTAATACATTATTTTTGAGAGAAATATATTTTAGTACGAAATTTAGAGGACAAGAAACTTTACAAAAATGGTTTATGTTCTTAAAAAACTCGGTTTATGTAGATGTATATGAGCAAGTTATAACTAATTATGGGGATGCAGATTTGTTGCTGGTAGATTATTTGGAAAAGGAAGGAGAAGATGAGATTAATGCATTCTTCGAAGAATACAATTTCCAGCAACTTATTGAGTATGATAACAAGGCAGTAGGGAATATTCTTTCTGTAGAAGCTTCAAAAAAAACAGTTTTTTTTAGAAGACGAGGAATAGAGGAGCCTATACCATATAATTTTGAATCTTTAGGAAATAAAAATTTATTACAAATGTTACCTTCTTTTTTCTACTGTATAAAAAACGGGGGGATGCTTATATTGGATGAATTTTCAAGTGGTTTTCATAATGAATTAGAGGAATTGTTAATAAGGTATTTTATGAAAAAAGCCAATAATTCGCAATTAATATTTGTATCACATTCTACAAATTTACTTTCTAACAGAATATTAAGACCAGATCAAATTTATTCTGTTGAATTTGATCAGAATGGTAGTGTAATAAAGCGATTTTCAAGTGAAAAACCAAGAG
>CAYLNV010000385.1:0-1106 GCA_964385085.1 uncultured Oscillospiraceae bacterium | reverse complement strand
CAAGTCCTCGGCGGCTTCGATCAGCCGGGGATCGATCTTCACGATGATGGCATACAGGGGCAGGATCATATAGGGCAGGTAGTTATATACCATACCTAAGATCACTGCGCCGGGTGTGCCAATCAAATTCAGTGAACGGATACCCAAAGCATTTAGAAATTGATTGATAATGCCGTTTGTTTCCAACAGACCCACCCATGCCAGTGTCCGGAGCAAAAAGCTCATACACATAGGAAGCATTACCAGCATATACAGGATCTTCTGGGCAGTAGCCCCCCGGTGGGCAATGTAGTATGCCACCGGATACCCCAGCAGAAGGCAGATCAGTGCGGATACCAGAGAGTACCAAACGGAAATGCCCAGGGTAGGCAGAAATAAGCCCAGGTCCTGAATGTTGCGGAAGGTGAAAGCACCGGTTTCCGGGTCGGTCAGGGCATAGTAGCCCACCACACCCAGAGGGATCAGGGTAAACAGGACCATCCACGCGATATAAGGGCCGCTGAGCAGTAAAGACTTATTCTTCTTCATCCCCGGTGTCCTCCGTAAGCTCGTCATACTCGGCGGAGTAGGAGCTGTAATCTCCAAACATACCGGAATATTCACTCTTATGCATAATGTGGATATCCTCCGGATTCAGGCGGATACCAACAGAAGCGCCAACAGGCTGGAAATCAGTGGTCTGGATCAGCCATTTGAAGCCTTTGAAGTCCACGATAATGTCGTAGTTCAGGCCCTTGAAGGTTACGGAAGTAACGGTGCCGGTGAGATGGCCTTCCTCCACAGGCACGAAGTCAATGTCCTCCGGACGGATGACCACATCCACGGGCTCGTTGGGCTCAAAGCCTGCGTCCAGACACTTAAAGGTGCGGCCAAAGAACTTGACCTTATAATCGGCCAGCATCACACCGTCCAGAATGTTACTTTCGCCGATGAAGTCCGCAACAAAGGCGTTCTTCGGCTCGTTATAGATATCCTCAGGCTTGCCGATCTGCTGAATGCGGCCCTTGTCCATGACCACCACAGTGTCGGACATGGAAAGCGCCTCTTCCTGGTCGTGGGTCACATAGATAAAGGTGATGCCCATAGCCTGCTGGATGCGCTTCAGC
>CAYLNV010000384.1:0-1106 GCA_964385085.1 uncultured Oscillospiraceae bacterium | reverse complement strand
TTTGGGAAGAAGGGGGAGCGGTGTGCTTTTCCAGATTTTACCCGGCGCAGATGGAAATGTACCGGGAAAGAAATCTGGATTTTTATAAAAAAGCCCACTCCACCGCCGGTATGAAGCTATGCTTCCGTACGGACAGCAAAACACTTTCTATGAAGGTGCAGATCGAACCGGGCAGCAGCAGACAGTACTTTTCTATCGATGTTTACGCAGACGGAAAGCCTGTTGGCGCGATCACGGAAGAGCCGGAAAGACACTTAGGTGAATTCTCCGGAGAATTTTCTCTGGGTGCGGGAGAAAAGACCGTAACGGTTTATCTTCCCTGGTCTGTGGGTGTAAAATTTGCGCAGATGTGTTTGGACGATGGGGCATTTATCGAGCCGGTCCGTCCGGAAAAGACCCTTTTGATGTACGGCGACTCCATTACCCAGGGCTATGATGCCCAAAATACTTCTATGCGCTACGCCACAAAGCTGGCAGAATTTTTGGGAGCACAGGAGTTTAACCGGGCAATTGGCGGCGAAGTATATTATGCAGAGCTTCCCAAGCTGGAGGGGGATATTTCTCCTGACTATGTAGTCATTGCCTATGGAACAAACGACTGGAGCAAAAAGACCCAGCAGGAGTTTACCCAGCAGTGCCAAGGCTTTGTAAAGACAGTTTCTGAAAAATTTTCCCAGGCGGAAGTTTTTGTGCTGACACCTATCTGGCGCAAGGACTATCAGGATTATAGAGCCTTTGGTGACTTCCGGGATGTGGAGAAGATCATCCGGAGCTGCTGCGAAGATCTTTCCAATGTGAAGGTGATCCGTGGCTTTGACTTTGTTCCCAAGGACGAAAGCTACTATGCAGATCTGCGCCTGCACCCCAACGACGAAGGCTTTGTCCATTACGCAGAAAATCTCTGCAAGGCGATCGCCGGGGCGATGGATAACTGACGATCATTACAAGATTCACCGTTTTTCCTGTTGGGGACGGGTTTTCCGTCCCCAACAGATCCTTCGACAAAAGGTGCTTGAATTTTTCATCCTTATTTGTTATAATACCCTCACACGCGGGATTGGTATATCGGTATTATGCGGCCTTCCCAAGGCTAAGAGGCGGGTTCG
>CAYLNV010000383.1:0-1108 GCA_964385085.1 uncultured Oscillospiraceae bacterium | reverse complement strand
TTTTTGTTTATTCTGCTTTTATTGTATCGGAAAAACCACCTGATGTCTATACACACTTTGCCACTAATTATGTAAATCTTGCTTTTTTACGGAAAATATGCTAGGATTTTCCCAAAGGAGTGTTTTCTATGGACAGTATCGTTCTTTCCGCAGCTTTTGCCAGTGCATCCAGCCACAAGTCCCGCCACTTCCACGACAGCCATCAGCTTATATACGTGACCCAGGGACAGGCGCAGATCACCGTCAGCGAAAAAATCTATATGGCAAAACCGGGCACATTGGTGCTCATCAGCCGTTTTGAGTCCCATTCCGTGCAGGTTTCCTCCCCGGATTACTGCCGGTATGCCCTGCAGATCGCCCCTCAGGTCAGCAGCACCTATGGCAGTATTGTCGGCTATCCGGTCCTGTCTGTGCTGACGAACCGTCCTGCCCATTTCTGCCACGCACTGGATATGTCCGGCTGCCCGGAATTTGAAGCGCTTCTTTCCAAAATGGTGCAGGAAAAGGCCGCCAATGCCCCCATGGGCGAGAAGCTGCAGGATCTGCACTTTTTGCAATTGCTGCTTTACCTGTCTCGCGTCCATCCGGAGCTGGTAACACACAGTGACCCTGCACTGCATCTGGTCCAGCAGGTACAAAGCTATCTGGAAACCAGCTATGCCTCCCCTTGTACACTGGAAGGGCTTGCTCAGCGCTTCCATTTAAGTCCCTCCCACCTGTCCCACCAGTTCAAGCGGGTGGCAGGTGTTTCGGTTATGGGCTATCTGCAGGCATGCCGGCTGGCAAAAGCCAAGGAGCAGCTTGTCCAAACAGACTTGCCCATCAGCCGGATCGTAGCGGACTGCGGCTACAGCGACAACAGTAATTTCAGCCGCTATTTCCAGTCCGTTACCGGGCTGACTCCCACGCAATTTCGCAAAAAACACCGGTAGCTTTCAAATTTCTGTTTGACGATTAGACCCATCGTAGGGCTTATGGCTGTCTCCCGCCACAAAGGCCCCCTTGCCTAAAGGGAGCTGGCAATTGCCGATCTTTAGGCAATTGACTGAGGGGTTGTCTGTTTTCGATAGATTACAACCCCTCCGTCTGTGCTTACGCACAGCCACCT
>CAYLNV010000382.1:0-1119 GCA_964385085.1 uncultured Oscillospiraceae bacterium | reverse complement strand
ACAAACTGCATCCACCTGCTTCAGATCCGCTTCGATCTGGCGACGGGTCTTCGTCATATGCCCGGGGTACCACTGGATATTCATTTGTTTTTCATCCATTTGAAAGCACTCCGATCCTACTAAAATCACGCTCTTCAGTATTCTTATTATTGCCGGGGAACAACAGAAATACTGCTTTGCCAACAATTTCCCGGCAGTCGATCTGACCGATTTCCGGATTGCGGCTGTCTTTAGATTCATTACGGTTATCGCCCATTACGAACACACAGCCTTCTTCAACTGTCAGCGGAAACTGTATGCCTTCCTTAAGATTAGTGCCTGTGAGTGTATAGGGCTCGTCAAGCGCAACACCGTCTACGTAGACAATACCGGCATCAAAATCAATGTCGACCTCCTGACCTGCGACGGCAATGATCCGCTTGATGATGGGCTCTCCGTCCTTAAAGGAATCCTTGCTGGCAACGACAATATCCCCCTGCGACGGTTCTGAATAAAATACATTACTTAAAAGAATAATGTAATCGCCATCGATCAGGGTGTTCTTCATTGAAGGACCGGACACTACAACTACCCGGAGCAAAAGCAAAAGCACCAGAAGAACAGCAGACAGTAAGGACACAAAATCGTGAAGGTAATCCAGAACGTTCTTCGCTGGGTTAGAAACCTTTTCCTGCTTTTCTTCCTCGGCTTCCTTTTCATATAAAGGCTTATATACTTTAGATAGTTCAAATTTGCCATGCTTCATGGTTTTTTCCTCCAGGTGAGCGGATTCATTGATAACGAAAGTCAGACTTCCGATCCTGTTTTCATCATTATATACGATTTCTGCAAATAAAAAAAGAGGGTTGCCCCTCTTTTTTTATTGAATTTTGAATTAGACCTTTTCCTTGATCTTAGCAGCCTTGCCAAAACGACCACGCAGGTAGTACAGCTTCGCACGGCGAACCTTGCCCTTACGAACAGTCTCAACACTGGCAATACGGGGAGAGTGAACAGGGAAAACCTTTTCACAGCCTACACCGTAGCTGATCCGGCGAACAGTGATGGTCTCACCAATGCCGCCATGCTTCCGGGCGATGATGGTGCCTTCAAACACCTGAATACGCTCACGGGAGCCTT
>CAYLNV010000381.1:0-1121 GCA_964385085.1 uncultured Oscillospiraceae bacterium | reverse complement strand
GTAGGGACGCCCGTCCCCGGGCGTCCGCGGACACCCCGGGAGGGGTGTCCCTACAAACATCAATCGCACCTGTGACGATCAATTATCCGCCGGTTTTGAAGCGGTTAAAATACTCATAAAGGGGGATCAGGTCATTTATGAATTTACTGACCCGGTCTAATAGCTCCGGGCCAAAGGTTTCCGGAGAGAATCCTTCGGTAACCGTGCAGGCAATATCGCTTTTCCAAGCAAAATATGGCTCCAGCGCTTTGCCGGGCGCTTCCTTTGGGCGCTTATAGGTTTCCGCAGTAATGGGTACACCGGTTTTCTTTTCCGTTTCCCGGATCAGCTTCAAAAAGCTTCTTGGATGGGCTGCGATGTCTCTGCGGATCGCCTCCATCGTGGTGGGTCTGGGACGCAGCAGAACAAAGCCGTAGCTGATCCCCTCCGGGCAAATATCAAAATACAGGCAAGGGTTTTCTGCCCACCAGTCAACATCCTGCCGAATACAGATCCACAAGCTCTCCTTGTAGGGCAGCGGGTGATGCAGCCGGGCATCCCGATAGATCCGGCTGACCTTCAAAAGATTTCCCGGTTTATCCAGAAAGGGCTGAAACAGCTCCTTCCCCAATGCCTTTGTAGGCTCATAAAGGGTCGTTACATAATCCTTCTTGTGGGCGGTGAACCATTCCCGGTTGTTGTTCATCCGGATTCCCCACAAAAAATCGACGGTTTCCGGGGTATAGCCTTCAAACATAAGCATCGCTCCTTTCCTTTATTTTACCCCTTTTTCTGAACTGTTGCAAGCAAAAAATGCCTTCCCTGGGGGAAGAAGGCTTGTCTTGACTTTTCTGTGTGCTGGGGTATAATTGTTTATAGATTATTGAAAAGAGGTAATCTTCTATGGTATATCGTATGAATGTGGCAGGACTTGACCGGGATCTTCCCATCTGTCGGGTCTCTGATTCGCTGTATATTGCCGGCTTTGTGATCTTTGGCGACCAGGAGCTGACCGTGGCCTGCGCCCGGGAGCTTTTAAAACGGGCACCGGAGTATGACTACATCATTACCGCTGAGGCAAAGGGTATCCCCCTGGCCCACGAAATGGCCCGCCAAAGTGGTGCAAAAAAATATTTTCTGGC
>CAYLNV010000380.1:0-1122 GCA_964385085.1 uncultured Oscillospiraceae bacterium | reverse complement strand
CATCGCCGGCTGCTTTTGCCCGCTCAGGGAATGTGGGATCGCAGACCTCGAAGCAGAACCTGGACAGGTATGGAATATTGGAGCGGTATGGCAAGATCTTTGCGCCGGCAGGCATGATATGGTCGGTGGTGATGTTGTCGCCAACCTTCAGCACCAGACCGGCAGTCAGGCTGTCTGCAAAGGGCTTGCTCTGGGGGAATTCCTTAATGTTCGGTCCGCGCAATACCTCAGCCTTCGCTGCTTCGTCAGCAGGCAGGGGAGGCAGGACGGAGGAATCATCGATCAGGAACTGCTCCGGCAGCGTAATGGCCGGGATGGGCGCCAGAGTCGTGGGGTCAGTGATATAACCGGACAGCGCAGAGGCAGCAGCAGTCTCAGGAGATACCAGATAGACCTGACCATCCTTTGTTCCGCTGCGGCCCAGGAAGTTTCGGTTAAAGGTCCGCAGGCTCACACCGCCGGAATTGGGGGAGAAGCCCATGCCGATACAAGGACCGCAGGCACACTCCAGAAGCCGTGCGCCACTGGCAAGGATATCAGAGAGCGCACCGCAGTCAGAAAGCATGGTCAGCACCTGCCGGGAGCCGGGGGAGATAGACAGGCTCACACCGGGAGCAATGGTCCTGCCCTTCAAAATGGCAGCTACCTTCAAAAGGTCCAGCAGGGAGGAGTTGGTGCAAGAGCCAATGCAGATCTGGTCAACCTTTGTACCCTTCAGGCTGTCCACACGCACCACATTGTCAGGACTGTGGGGGCAGGCGATCAGGGGCTTCAGTGCAGACAGATCAATGTCAATGATCCGGTCATACTCTGCATCATCGTCGGATGCCAAAGGTGTATAGTCCTGCTCACGGCCCTGTGCAGCCAGGAACTTCCGTGTAACCTCATCCGAGGGGAATACAGAGGTCGTGGCGCCCAGCTCCGCGCCCATATTGGTGATGGTAGCACGCTCAGGAACGGACAAGGTGGCAACACCGGGGCCGCCCCATTCAATAATTGCGCCAACACCGCCCTTAACGGACAAGATCCGCAGGATCTCAAGGCTTACATCCTTTGCGGTTACATAAGGATTCAGCTTGCCGGTCAGATTGACCTTGAACATCTTGGGCATGGTGATGTAAT
>CAYLNV010000379.1:0-1133 GCA_964385085.1 uncultured Oscillospiraceae bacterium | reverse complement strand
GTAGGCCATGGAGCAGCTTTGCAAGCTCCGTGGCTGCGTGGTCCATTCCTCGGTTATCCTGTCGCCGGTGGACGAAAAGACCTTCAAGCGCCTGGGTGTCAATCTGACCTGCGAGCCCAGATACAAAGGATGATAAATAAGGGCGTGTCAAACACGCCCTTATTTTAATGGACAATGGACAATTATTGGAATAGGTACGATAGATATTCCCAATGAACGAAAACCACACGTCATTGCGAGCCCCAACGGGGCGTGGCAATCCGTCTCTGTTTCCAATTTTCGGAATAGAAAGCATTTAGGGGTTGCGGTTTGCCACAACCAGTGTGCGCACTGGTTTCGCAAAGACGTGGAGGGATGCACCCACTCGTAGGGGACGCCGCCCTCGGCGTCCCTAAAAACCTTCCCGATACCGCATATTATTGCTAAAGTTCTAGCTCGTTAAACAAACGCATACCAATCTGAACACCCATACGAAAGGCTTGTTCCTCGTGCTGTGAACAAAGATCACTAAGGGTGTCTAGCACACTATCACATTCTGCTAGTGTGAAACGATCCAGAAAATATTCCAGTTTTTCAAAGCTTTGCTTGATTGCTGCGGTGTTAATTGGGTTGTTTTCGGAATAGAAGTTGTAGAGCATATCCAAAAGGTTGTCTACATCACGGTAACCGTAATTGGGTGGATGCTCAGCAAGATATTCATTTAATTTTATAATGTATGGATTCATAATATCACCTCACTGATTATTTTACTGTATATAACAAGATAATGGTATAATTACATAAGTATATATTTCCGAAGGAAATACCTTAATTTTCAATTTTCCATTTTCAATTTTCAATTCAAAAAATAATTCTGCGAAATGGCTGAAAAAACAGATAAAAATTTGTTATTTTTTCAAAAATAATGCTTGACAAACAGCTTGCACGGTGGTATGATAATCGAGCGCGTGTAGGCGAAGTCTGCGTGCGTACTGCGATGATGCAGGAGATTGCGTCGAGAAGACGGTAACTTCTGCGGAGTATGTCCGGTCATCGGGCGGCTGAATTGCTCTGTTTACGCAGCGTATATCGCTGGGGCAGGGGAAGGTCGGCCTTGCGTCGGCCATTTTTCTTGGCTCAGAATGATACGCACG
>CAYLNV010000378.1:0-1133 GCA_964385085.1 uncultured Oscillospiraceae bacterium | reverse complement strand
CAAAGAAGAACGGCCTGGATGCCATCCACGACACCGTCCACGAAATGGCCCGCGACGAGGCCCGCCACGGCGTAGCTTTGAAAGGCTTGCTTGAAAGATATTTCAAGTAAGCCGTAACCGAATCAAAGCCCAACGAAGTGGGTTTGATTCGGAGAGGACGAGCAGCGGAAGCGAGGGATATGAAGCTTGCGAGGACGAGAAGGGTCTGCTGGAGCGCTACTTCAAGTAATTGAATACTATCCGAAATCTGCTCGACCGACGATCATTAAGGAGGAGATCTTATGAAAAAGTTAGCCCTTTTACTGACCGCGTTGCTGCTCCTGCTGGTATTTGCCGGTTGTCAGCTTGCTGACAGCGGTCTGCCGGCGAGCACAGATCAAACCACTGTACCCACAAGCACTGCCGCCCAGAATGATATAGAGCTGCCGCTTACGAAGCAGACTGCTGTGCAGATCGCAATGGAACACGCAGGGGTTACCAACAATATGGTACAGCATCTCCATGCCTGGCTGGATACCGACAGCGGTGTGGCCCATTACGATGTGGACTTCCGTCACGGCGCTTACTACTATGCGTATGAGATCAGCGAGCAGACAGGCGAGATCCTCAAATTAGAAACAGAGTATGACCGGACGGAGCTGCCCCAGACCCAGATCACGAAGGAGGAAGCGGAAAATATCGCGTTGGAGCACGCTGAATTTACAAGCGACAGTGTGAATGGTCTGACCGTTGAATTTGACCCGGAAGACCACCGCTACGAAGTGGAATTTACAAAGGACGGTGTGGAGTACACCTATGAGGTCTGTGCGGAATTTGGAAAGATCCTTGACATCGACAAGGAATGGAATGATTGACACCTAATGCCAGGACCGCTGGCAAAGCCGGCGGTCCTTTTTAAAAAGGAGTTGCTTATGAACGAGAAAATTGCAGCGTTGCTCAATGACCAGGTAAACAAAGAATTTTACAGCGCGTACCTGTATCTGGATATGGCAAATTATTATGACAGCATGGACCTGGACGGCTATGCCAACTACTACATGGTCCAGGCCCAGGAGGAGCGGGATCACGCACTGCTCTTTATGAAGTATATGCAAAATAACGGCCTGAAGGTTACGCTGGAAGCCATCGGCAAG
>CAYLNV010000377.1:0-1137 GCA_964385085.1 uncultured Oscillospiraceae bacterium | reverse complement strand
GATAACAAAACTATCCTTGTGATTTTTATATTAGTGAAGAGGAAAATAGCATGGCAAAGTTTTGTGGAAAATGTGGGACAAAGCTAAATACTAAAACAGGTTTATGTCCAAAATGCAAAAAAGAAAATCGCATGAAACGTCCGTCTCCATTTAAGATACTGATAGTAGTTTTTCTTCTATTCATTATTTTGGGTGGAACAATAGGCGGATTGGTTTACTATAATGTCGTTGATATTCCAGTTGTTTCGGATATCTTGGAGACGCTTGGCATACCTAGACGTGAGGTTTCGAAAGATTCCGATAATGCAATAAGTAGTTTGACAAGCGGGAATATTGAGAAGGTTAATGCTGTAATTTTTAAAGAATATGATGCAATAACTTATAGTGATTATGCAGAATTGTTTGAGACAGAGAAAAAAGAAATATCAAGTGAAGGTGGTGTTTTAGCAAGATTATTTTCCATGGCAGAAATTAAAATGCTTGATTATGATAGTGAGACTATTACTTATGAGATTGCAGCACCTGATATGACAACATTCTTTTCTCAATATAGTAATCAGACAGATATCATTGTAGATGAGAAAGCGATGGGTGAATTATTGATTGCATATGCAGAAGAAGCAGAGCGTAAAAGTGTTGAGGTCAGTGTTTCGTACTTATATGTGGGGGATGAATTTATAGGAAACTATCAAAGTTATGAATTTATAAATGCAATAAGCGGTGGTTTAGTAGATGCGTATAACACCTTGTATTCAGAATTGATTGATGCATACAGAAATGAGGTGAGAAAAGAGTGAAATCTGTTTTTGAAAAATGGCTTAGTATAATGTTGATTATAGCAATATTATGCAGTGTTCCGGATGTGGTGGTGAGTGCTGAAACAAGAACGGAATATGGATATATACCAGTAGAATATACCGATAATGTTGGCAGAATAGAATATCTTAACGTAATGCAGGAAAATGGGAATATTTATGTGGATGCAGAAAAATTAGGGAAGCGTCTTGGATATCAGGTGAAAATAAATGATGAAAAGGTGATAATTTATAATAATGATGCATCAAAAGCACTTCCTTATGGAGTAGTTGCATTTTATTTTGATGATACGAAGTGTGATGTACTAAATATGATGGCTAT
>CAYLNV010000376.1:0-1140 GCA_964385085.1 uncultured Oscillospiraceae bacterium | reverse complement strand
GCAAGGGCTTTAGCCTGGTGGAGGTGGTTTCTGCCTGTCCCACCAACTGGGGCATGACACCCCAGCAGGCTCTGAAATGGGTAGAGACCGATATGCTGCCTTATTACCCCATCGGTGTGTATAAGGACCGTACTGCTGCAAAGGAGGGGAAGTAAATGAAAACGACCCAGATCCTGATCGCAGGCTTTGGCGGACAGGGTGTCCTGTTTGCCGGTAAGTTCCTGGCCTACAAGGGCCTGACAGAAAATATGCAGGTCTCCTGGCTGCCTTCCTACGGCCCGGAAATGCGTGGCGGCACAGCTAACTGCAGCGTGGTGCTGTCCGACAGCCCTGTGGGCAGTCCCATTATCACCAACCCTGATGTGCTGGTTGCCATGAATCTGCCCAGCCTGCAAAAGTTTGTGGACGCGGTAGTGCCCGGTGGACAGATCTTTGTGGATTCCACCTTGATCGATATGAAGGTGGAGCGCACCGATGTGCAGGTGTTTTATATTCCGGCCACCCAGCTTGCCAAGGAAGCAGGCTTCGGAAGCCTTGCAAACATGATCCTGACAGGCAAGGTGCTGAAGGAATCCGCTGCTGTGCCCTTCTCCGGAAATCAGCAGACCCTGGAAGCATTCATTCCTGCCAAGAAGGCAAATCTGATCGAAGCAAACTGCAAGGCACTGCAGATCGGCTATGATTACTAAGGAGCGATAACCATGTTGGATATTAAGATCGAATTAACGACGCAGCCCAAGGCAAAGCCGGCTCCCGGCCAAAAGCTTGGCTTCGGCAAGATCTTCACAGATCATATGTTTGTGATGAATTATACGGAGGGACAGGGTTGGCACGATCCCCGGATCGTGCCCTACCAGAATATCTCTCTTGCTCCCTCTGCCATGGTGTTCCACTACGGTCAGGAAATGTTCGAAGGCCTGAAGGCCTATAAGAACCCCGACGGCAACGTATATCTGTTCCGTCCTGACATGAACGCCAAGCGCACCAATGCCACCAATGACCGGCTGGTGATCCCCCAGCTTCCTGTTGAGGACTTTGTGCAGGCAGTCAGTGCCATTGTGGATGTGGACCGCGACTGGATCCCCATGCCACATTGAAAGGTGAAACTAAATGATTTTACTCAAAATATTAGGACTTATT
>CAYLNV010000375.1:0-1141 GCA_964385085.1 uncultured Oscillospiraceae bacterium | reverse complement strand
GTCAAAAGCAGACGGTTACTTTCAGGGAATGCTTAAAGATATTGTTTCCGAAATAAGAATTATAAATGATCTTTCTGAAAAAGGAGTACAGAATATTGTTAGATATTATGAACACAGTATTGAAGAAAGTGGAAGTCCGAAAAGGTATGATATTTATATCTTGATGGAATATCTGACACCGTTAACTGATTTTATAAAAAAGGAAGAGTTTACAGTTCGTGATGTTGTAAATCTAGGGACTGATATTCTCTATGCACTACATTTGTGCCATGCTAACGGAGTGATGCACAGAGATGTTAAAGATGATAATTTGTTTATTTCTAGTAAAGGTGAATATAAGATAGGGGACTTTGGGGTATCAAAGGTTTTAAAAGATTCTTCGAAGGCAGAATCAATGAAAGGTACTCCGAATTTTTTAGCACCAGAAGTGTATTTGGGGAAGGAAAGTTATACGAAGTCCGTAGATTTGTATTCGTTGGGAATTGTATTATATCGTTTGTTAAATTATAACAGAAATCCATTTCTTCCGCAGTATCCAAATATGTTTCATACAGCCGATGAAGATAGGGCATTTGAAAGACGTATGAAAGAGGATACTCCTGATTTGCCGTTATTTGGTGGAGAATTTATAGGAACTGTAATTGTAAAGTCTATTTCAAAAAGCTCGGAAAGATATCAGACGGCAAAAGAATTTATGGATGCATTACAAGAAGCTTTGAATCGAACATCAGAGGAAATTCTTAATAAGAGTATTAAGATTAGTATAATAGTAAGTACCCAAACGGATGAAAAACAAGAAAGAAAAATATACCAGTCAACAATAGGTGAGATTGTTCCTAATATATATATGGAAGAAACAATAGGAGATACATATAGTAGTTCGATAAATAAGCATTTATTTGAAACAGTGGGAGAAGTAGGATTTGAAAGTTGTGGACAATTGTCTATAGTAAGTTCTGCCTGTGTACAACATACTAAAGAAGAAAATAGCGAAGTAGATATAAGTAAAGGAACGAGATTAGGAACTAGAGATGTAATACTAGAGAACAAGTCTTCCACCAAAAAACGAGACAACAAGCGTACAGTCAATTCGACAGAAAAAAACACTGTGGATAATAGGCGTTCGGTGGAAGATGTCAAT
>CAYLNV010000374.1:0-1149 GCA_964385085.1 uncultured Oscillospiraceae bacterium | reverse complement strand
ACATTATAAATCACAATTAAAAGATAAAATCATTTTCTGTAACTGTGATAATCCTGAATGGAGTAACTTTTGGATGTATTTTAAATTAAATTTCAAACACATAGGAATTAAGAAATTGATTGCAACTCACTACGACAAAGATGAATCTACATATAAATTGGAACTTGAAGAAAATGAATTAGGAGAAATTATTGAAACCAAAACAGACATAAAACAAAATGGTGACTTTAGAAGTCCAGAATGTATTGAAATATTAAAGGAGTGCGACATTGTAGTTACTAATCCACCATTTTCTTTGTTTCGTGAATATGTAGCACAACTTATGGAGTATAAAAAGAAATTTCTTATTATTGGTAATCAAAATGCTGTTACATATAAAGAAATATTCCCACTCATAAAAAATAACAAAATTTGGTATGGATATAATTCTGTAAAAGAATTTAGAAAACCTGATGATACTATCCAAAAATTTGGTAATGTTTGTTGGTTTACAAATCTTGATACAACCAAAAGACACGAAGATATTATTTTATATAAAACATACAATGAAACAGATTATCCAAAATATGATAATTATGATGCTATAAACGTAAATAAGGTTGCTGAAATTCCTATGGATTATGATGGTGTCATGGGCGTACCAATCAGTTTCATAGATAAATATAATCCAACACAATTTGAGATTATTGGAAATAGTTCAACTCTAGCAGAAGCTATTACAATTAATGATAAAATAAAAGATAAACCTCAAAGATTTTATGTAGATGGAAAAAGACTTTATGAGAGAATAATAATAAAAAAGAAGGTAAGAACAGATGAAGATAAAACTTAAAGAAATATTAATAAAGGATGTATTTGAAAACTACAAAGATGATGCCGAAGAAGGTATTTCTGGCTTCAATGGCAAATTAAATATTAGACCAGCATATCAAAGAGAATTTGTTTATAAGGACAAGCAAAGAAATGAAGTAATAAATACTGTAAGAAATAATTTCCCTTTAAATATAATGTATTGGGTAAAATGTGATGATGAGCACTTTGAACTTCTCGATGGACAACAAAGAACTATAAGCATTTGTTCTTATTTAAACGGAGAATTCTCAATCAACTATCAATATTTTCATAATCTTACAAAAGAAGAAAAAGAAC
>CAYLNV010000373.1:0-1155 GCA_964385085.1 uncultured Oscillospiraceae bacterium | reverse complement strand
GCAGAATCCATTGCGGTCCGCCGTGCGGCCTGCTCGGATGCCCGGCTTTCGCACAAAGCACCGTACAGGACACCGCCCAGGTATTCCGGAATGATCCGGTTGAACACTGTGGTGCTGTCCGGTTCGTAAAGAATGTCGCTGCCGCCTGCTTGCGTGTTGGGCGCGTCCGGCTGCAAGGGCAGCAGACACTGGCAAGCAGGTACTTGAGATAATACAGAAACAAAATTTGTATAGGCGATGCAAACTTCATCAAATGCACCGTTTAAATACTGCTGACACAGGCTGTTTGCCAATGTGAAGCAGTCGCCAAGGGTAATTTCCTCAACCTGGGCATAGTCGGCAGTGAGCACCGGAACGCTGTGGGACCGGAAGTAATCCACCGTCTTTTTGCCGATGGGCAGGACCGTTACATCCTTTCCCTGGATCTGGGACATGACCAGCTTAAAGAGGTTGCTGTTATAGCCGCCGGCAAGTCCCCGGTCGCCTGCGATCACAATGTATGCGGTCTTCTTTACAGGGCGGGCCGTGAGATAAGGAGAGGAAAGGTCCTGATCGGAAGCTGCGATCTTACTGATCGTATCAGAAAGCAGCCGGAAATAAGGCCGGGAGGACATTACCTGGGCCTGAGCCCGGCGCAGCTTGGAGGATGCCACCATTTCCATGGCCTTTGTGATCTGCTTGGTGGATTCCATGCTGCGGATCCGGTTTTTTATTTCCTTTGTGGAAATGCCAGCCATTGGAGGCCTCCTTCCTTACTGTGTAATGGTAAATTCGCCAACGAGCGCATCCAGAGCGGCCTTCAGGCCGTCTTCGGTTTCCTGCTCCAGCTTGCCGGTGGCGCGGATCGCCTCCAGCACGGAAGCATGGCTGTTATCCATATACTCCCGCAGGCGCAGCTCAAATTCAGGGATCTGCTCCACCTGAATATTGTTCAGGTAGCCATTGGTAACAGCATACAGGATGCAGACCTGATGTGCCACCTCAACAGGAGCGCTGTTGCCCTGCTTCAGCACCGCCACGATCCGTTCACCCAAAGCCAGGCGGGCCTTGGTATCTGCGTCCAGGTCAGAGCCGAACTGGGCAAAGCTTTGCAGCTCCCGGTACTGAGAATACAGCAGCTTCAAAGAGCCTGCCACCTTCTTCATGGCCTTGATC
>CAYLNV010000372.1:0-1166 GCA_964385085.1 uncultured Oscillospiraceae bacterium | reverse complement strand
TGGATGGAAAAAGAGTCCCAAAAGCGGAAAAAGAAACAATAGGGAGGAAATACATGTGAGCAATACAAGTGATTTTATTACGGAAGATATGTTTGGAAAAGTGTATCTAAAAAAGTATACTGGAAGTGATGGAGAGGTTGTAATTCCAGAAGGTATTTCAATTATCGGTAGTTTTGCCTTTACTTTTTTTAAGGATCTAACAAGCTTGATAATTCCGTCTACGGTTACAGAAATTGGTGAAACTGCGTTTTATATGCAACGCAAATTAAAAAAACTCACTCTACCGGACAGCGTTGAAGAAATGTCGCTGGATAGTTTTGAAGAATGTACCGGTTTGACAGAAGTATATGTTTCGGACACCTTTATTTCCAAAATGTGGCGCTACTGCCATGCGGACCTCAAGCGCGGTATCTGCTGCACTTATCTTCGCAACAAGGAACAATTCTCTACAGACACATCCAAGAAGCTGCTTGCCTTTATTAAGAAGGATAAGAAAAGCATATTGGACAGAATATGCCTGAATGATGATGTCCCTGCAATGCGGGAGTTCCTGACTCTTGAGAAAAAGGCAGTTCCAACCACAATTGATGAATACATAACTGCTTGTGCAGAGAAGCCTAATTTAAGTGCATTTCTGTTGAATTACAAGGCGGAAAACTTTTCTGGAAAACAGATCGCTGCAGCTGTTCAGGAAAAAACAGACAAGGAACTGGGGATAAAGCCCTTGAGCGTTGCTGACTGGCGCAAGGTATTTAAGTTCAAAGTTGAGAATGGAAAAGCAATTATCAGCGGGTATAAAGGGGAATCTGATGAAATCACCATTCCCGGAAAGATCGGAAATAATATTGTGATCATTGGCGAGAGCGCTTTTGACAACAACAGACTGCTGAAAAAAGTTACGATCGAAGCTGGCGTTGAAGAGATTCGTGCGTATGGATTTTTTGCCTGCGTGAATGTAACGGAGGTGCATATTGAAGAAGGTCTTACGAAAATTGGATTTGCTGCTTATGAATCTTGTCGGGATTTGCAGATAATCACCATTCCGTCCAGTGTCCAGGAGATGGGGGATCATGTATTTGCGGGTGCCAGAGACGTAACCATCCAAGCTCCGGCTGGCAGCTATGCCGAAACCTACGCAAAGGAAAACAATATCCCCTTTGTGGTGG
>CAYLNV010000371.1:0-1166 GCA_964385085.1 uncultured Oscillospiraceae bacterium | reverse complement strand
ATGCTTCAGGCACGGACTTAAAGCCAATGTGATTACCAAAGGACATTTTCATGACTGCTTCAGCAACACCGCCAGCATCAACCGCCCAGGCTGCCTTCACCTTGCCGGCAAGGCACAGTGCATGGAACGCTTCCCAGCTCTGATTTCTACCCTCATAATCAAACAGATCAGTCGTGCCGAAGAGATAAACCGGGTGTCCGGCTTCTTTGAACTCATTGGAGACGATCTGACTTGCCAGCACAGGAGCGATGGCAAAGGAGATCAGCGTTGGCGGAACATCCATATCCAGGAACGAACCGGACATAGAGTCCTTACCACCGATCGCAGCAGCCTTCATACCCAGTTGGGCATCCAGTGCGCCCAGCAATGCCTGGAAAGGCTTACCCCAGCGGTCAGGCTCATTGCACAGCTTCTCAAAGAACTCCTGGAGTGTCAAATATGTATCCTTATAATCTGCACCGGCAGCCACGATCTTTGCCACCGAGGAGATCACACTTGCCTGTGCGCCCACAAAGGGATCGGCACTCAGCAGTTCCGGATCACAGCCCCAAGCCATCAGGCTTGCCTGATCCGTTTCCTGGCCGGGCAGGACCGGCAGTACCGCAGCCATTGCCTGAGTTGGTGTAAGCTGCTTCTTTCCGCCAAAGGGCATCAGGACACTTCCTGCACCAACGGTAGCGTCAAAGCGCTCCACAAGGCCTCTCTGGGAGGCAAACCTCAGGCTGGAAGCAATTTCCTTCAGGCTGGATCGACCGGAATCGCTTGCCTGCTTACCATCAGGAACGGAAACATCAGCGTGCTTCACAGCACCGTTTGTGTCCAGGAAGGCACGGGACAGGTTAGCGATCTCATTTCCCTTCCAGGTCATTACCATCCGGGGTTCTTCTGTAACAACAGCCACCCGGTAGGCTTCCAGATTCTCAGATTCAGCAAAGGCGATAAATGCGTCTGCATCCTCAGCGGCGACCACCACAGCCATACGCTCCTGAGACTCGGAAATTGCCAATTCTGTACCGTCCAGACCCTCGTACTTCTTGCGAACTGCGTCAAGGTCGATCCTCAAGCCGTCTGCCAACTCGCCAATGGCAACGGATACACCGCCTGCGCCGAAGTCATTGCAACGCTTGATCAGCCGGGTAACATCAGGATTGCGGAACAGGCGCTGG
>CAYLNV010000370.1:0-1170 GCA_964385085.1 uncultured Oscillospiraceae bacterium | reverse complement strand
CATTGGTACTATGTCCCGGTAAAATAGTGTCTGTTGCAGTGTCTGTGAACATGTTTACTATATAGTGATCATCGGTAACATGTACATATATGGTACGAGTCTGTTCGCCTCCTTCCAAATCCTTATAGGTAACATAAATTATACCGTCACCTACACGCTGAGAAATAATCGACCAACCATTACCATCTGTCCACTCTTCAATAGAAAGAACATCATCTTCACCCTCATCTGCATTTTCTACCCAAACAGATATAATTTCAAATTTGAACTCGTTTCCATATGGGTTTTCTGGATTTTCTTGATAACCAGTTCTATTTTTTTCAATAGTAACGCTCCAGCCTGGCATATTGGTAACAGAATCGGATGATTGGAAGTAGTTGTATACTTCTGAACGAAGTTCTACTCTAATACTCTGTTCTATGCTTATCTCTGTATTGTTTACACTTAAAATAGCACGAATTGTTACCCATTCACTATATGGATTTTCATTTCCCGTAGACGTTGCTAATTCATCCGCCAATTCTTTTGTATGAATAGTAATTGTTTTTCCATCTTCACTTACTTCATAAGCTTTTTCACTTGCAACAAAAGGATCTATTTCATTCCCTTCTTCATCATATAACTCTTTTTTAATACTCCATGTAATATCACAATAGTCTAACAAACCTTCTTGATATGTCTGAATAGAGAGTTCGTAATCCTCTCCATCACCATTATAGGCATACATCCATGTATCACCATCTCCACGAAGATTTTCAAAATAAAAACTATAATCGAGAGCATTTAAGCACCATTGTCTTTCTGTAATCTGACGATAACCTGATGCCTCATTTTCGTCCTCTATCAATACATTACAAGAGATATAGGTCTCATTTTCCTTTAATCGCGTAAACGTAACTGGTGCAGTACCAAATTGGCCTTCTCCTATTTCGTTCACATAATCTATACTTAATGGTTTATCGTTACTATCTGTAATTTTTACAGTCTCTACATCCCAATTCCAGAAATAGATTGCATTCTCTACAGTGGATACTTCTTTTCCATACTCATGATATTCCACTGTTGGTTCATACGAAATAGATTCTCCAATTGCTAAATTGTAATCCGCCAAATCAGATGGTAATAAGACATAGTAACTATCTGTTACCTGAACATAGTAATCCTGACGTC
>CAYLNV010000369.1:0-1173 GCA_964385085.1 uncultured Oscillospiraceae bacterium | reverse complement strand
CGCTCCTGCGGTGTCCGCGGACACCCGAGGACGGGTGTCCCTACGATCATTTTACGAATTGCGCTGGAGGGAGAGGCCCTGTGGGAAATTGAGGAACAGTCCCATTTGATCCGGGCAGGAGATATTGCGTTTTTGAAGATCGGGCAAAAGCGGCACTACTCCCTGCAAATTTTCTGAATTTGAAATTTGAGCATTTCCCCAGGAGATCACCACGTCGCTTCGCCCCTGGCAAGGACGTGGAGGTGCGATGGTCAGGTATGTAGGGCGGGGGCTTGCTCCCGCCGCAAGGAAGGCTGTTTTTAACGGCTGCACCGATCCCTCACAGCTTCCTGCATTTCACGATCGCTTCTGTAATATCCGTCAGGACAAGCTCTCCCTTTTGATTATATGCCGCAACGCTGACCTCCACAAGTCCGTTTTTCGCACTGCGCTTAACGAGATTCGTAATGGTCGCTTTTCCTGTTAGTACATCTTCGGCAAAAACAGGCTTTATCCATTCAATTTTGGTGGATTTTCCTGCAAGCAGCTCCTCTCCGAAAAAGCTGACCTCCAGATACTTTGCCCATACCGACATAAAGGACATTACTCCCGGTGCGATCAACGCGCCAAAGGGTGTGGTCTTTGCATATTCCTCATCGGTGTGCAGAGGAATATTGTCGTAATCATGGGCAAAAGACAGCATCTTTTCTTTTTTTATGACAGCAGGTGCGATCTCCACCGTCATTCCAATTTTCATATCATCGAAATACATTTTTTCACCTTCAAGATAGTCTGTCAACGAATTGCCGCATCGCGTCAAAAGCGGTGGGTCAAAATGAATTGTACCCTGTTTCGTGCAACAAGTCAACTGTTTAACAAAGAGGGCTGTAAAGAAACGCATATTCTGCGATAGATCCTGTAGGGGCGACTATTGTCGCCCGCGGGTGTTCAATGAACGCCCCTGCATCCGCAGGAATTGCATAAAAAAGGCGCATTGCAATTGCAATGCGTCCTTTTTATGTGTTGATATTCCGGATCACACCAGCTCGATGACAGCCATTTCGGCAGCATCGCCCCGGCGGGCGCCGGTACGGGTTACTCTTGTGTAGCCGCCGTTACGGTCAGCATACTTGGGAGCAATCTCCTTAAACAGCTTATTGGCAACATCTTCCTTAGTGATGAAAGACAGCGCTC
>CAYLNV010000368.1:0-1193 GCA_964385085.1 uncultured Oscillospiraceae bacterium | reverse complement strand
ACAACGATCAGTGTGTTACCCAGATCACGCAGGTGCTTCAGCGTAGCCAACAGCTTATCGTTATCCCGCTGATGCAGACCGATGGACGGCTCGTCCAGGATATACAGCACGCCCATCAGGGATGAGCCGATCTGGGTAGCAAGCCGAATCCTCTGACTTTCACCGCCGGACAGCGTTGCAGAGGAACGGGACAATGTCAGATATTCCAGACCCACATCCTGCAGGAAGCGCAGGCGGGATCTGATCTCTCTGAGGATCTGCTCCGCCACCATGGCCATGTTGCCTTCAAGCTTTAAATCATCAATAAATTCAAGCTCTTGCCGCACACTCATACGGCAGAAATCCATGATACCAATGCCGCCTACAGTAACCGCTCTTGCAATATCCGACAGCCGATCCCCATGGCAAAGGGGGCAAGGCGCAGTAGCCATGCACTCCTCTAATTCCTTGCGGGCTGCATCGGACTGGGTCTCACGATAACGGCGGCTGATGTTATTGAGGATACCCTCAAAGGGCTGCTCCAGCACACCCATGCCGTTGCCACGGTTATAGGTCATGCGCAGCTTTTCTGTTCCTGTGCCGTATAGGATCACCTTCATGGCATCCGGGGACAGGTCCTTCACAGGTGCAGTCAGGGAGAAGTGATATTTCTGGGCAAGCGCCTCAAAATACATCCGAAAAATGGAATCGGTCCTGGCATTGCTCCAGCCGGAAGCCTGGATCGCACCGCTGAAAATGGATTTATTCTTATCCGGGATAACCAGATCTTCATCTGCTACCAGCCGGAATCCAAGACCGGTACATTCCGGGCATGCCCCTGCAGGATTGTTAAAGGAAAACATACTGGGCTCAAGCTCTGAAAGACTGATGCCGCAATCCTCACAGGCATAATTCTGAGAGAATGTCATTTCCTGCTTGCTATCCGGCAATTCGATGGTTACCAGCCCACCGGAATGGGAGCAAGCAGTCTCGATGGAATCTGTCAAACGGCGGTGCTGGCCCTCCCGGATCACCAAACGGTCCACCACCAATTCAATGGTATGCTTTTTGTTCTTCTCGCAGTTGATCTGCTCGTTCAGGTCATACAAAATGCCGTCCACACGGACGCGGGCAAAGCCCTGCTTCCGGGCATCCTCAAAGACCTTGGTATGCTCGCCCTTTTTCTGGCGGATGATCGGAGACAGGACAACAAA
>CAYLNV010000367.1:0-1193 GCA_964385085.1 uncultured Oscillospiraceae bacterium | reverse complement strand
TCGTTAAAGTCGTGCCAGCCCTCCCGCTTGCCGCCTACCAGGACCTTGGTAAGCTGCATACCGCAGCTTGCCTCTGCCAGCTCTGCCTGATGGGCAGTATCGCCGTCGGCAGTACACAGGATAGCACTGACACCGCCTGCCTGGAAGCGGTAGGTGAAGTCATGCTCCATGAGCTGATTGGTAGCAGGGATGGCAATGGCGCCCAGCTTGTGCAGGCCCAGGATGGAGAACCAGAACTGATAGTGGCGCTTGAGCACCAGCATGACCCGGTCGCCCCGCTTGATGCCCAGGCTCTTAAAGTAGTTGGCACACTGGGAGGAAGCGTCCTTCATATCCTTAAAGGTGAAGCGGCGCTCGGTCATATCATCGGCAATATGGACCATAGCCAGCTTATCCGGTTCTTTGCGGGCAATGGCATCCACAGTGTCAAAGGCAAAGTTATAACGGTCGGTATTGGCATAATTCAGCCCGGTCATGATGCCGTTTTCATCCTCAGCGCCCCAGACAAACTCGTTGCACAACAGACGCTGCTCGGCAGTTACCTCCTTAACCGCACGCTGCGCAGGCAGGCTCATGGTGGTGTCCCGCTTGTCGCTGGCCATGACCATGGACAGGAACACGCAATCCTTGCCTTCCACAGCGATCATGCCGTGGGGGGTGGAGGATTTATAGAAGATGGAATCGCCCTCATGGAGGACCTCCTCGTGCTCGCCCACACGGACACGCATAGCACCCTTGATCACCAGGTTAAATTCCTGACCGTCATGGGTAGTGGTGTGGATGGGTTCATCCTGCAGATCCTCGGAGTATTCATAAGTAACATAGTAAGGTGTTGCCAGCTTGCTGCGGAACATGGGTGCCAGGTCCTGAATGGTAATGCCATCCTCGCTGGCAGTGGTCAGGCCCTTGCCCTTGCGGGTAACGGTATAGCCGGACAGCTTGGCACTGTGGCCCTCCAGCAGGACAGTGATCTCAACACCAAACGCCTTGGCGCATTTATGCATAAAGGTAAAGGGCAGGTCGATGGTGCCGGATTCGTACTGTTCATAAGTATCCAGGGAAACATCCGTCATCTCTGCCATTTTCTGCTGACTGAACCCCAAGATCTCACGCATCTCCCGAATTCGGGCAGCGATATCCATTAGTTGGGTGGAAGAGTTCATGTTCGTCATTGTGATCATCCTTTCTAATAA
>CAYLNV010000366.1:0-1196 GCA_964385085.1 uncultured Oscillospiraceae bacterium | reverse complement strand
ACAATGAAAAGGAGCACGCAAAGATGTGGTTCAAGGAGCTGAGCGGCATTGGTGATACCGCTGAGAATCTGGGCCACGCTGCTGAAGGCGAAAACTACGAGTGGACCGATATGTATGCCGGCTTTGCGGAAACCGCTGAGAAGGAAGGTTTTCATGAGCTGGCAGCTAAGTTCCGCATGGTAGCCGAGATCGAGCGGCATCACGAGGAGCGCTACCGCGCATTGCTGAAGAATGTGGAGACTGCCGAGGTCTTTGCCAAGAGCGAAGTGAAGGTTTGGGAGTGCCGCAATTGCGGTCATCTGGTCGTTGGCACAAAAGCACCGGAGCTTTGCCCCACCTGTGCCCATCCCCAGAGCTATTTCGAAGTCCACGCTGAGAATTATTAAGAGAAAATGCGTGCCGCCGGAAGCAATGCTTCCGGCGGCAAAAATTCAGAATAACAGTATGGCAATGACACCGATCACAGCAATGGCAATGCTAAGGATCGGAAGCATACAGCCCAGACAGCCGCCGTGGTAATAGCGCCGCGGTCTCCAATGCCAGCCATGATGATGTCTGGGTGGGGGAGGTCTGTGGCCAAAGCCTCCGTGTCCGCCAAATCCGCCGCCGGGTCCATGTCCGCCGTGGCCGTGTCCGCCAAATCCGCCACCGGGTCCGTGTCCGCCACCCGGTCCGCGTCCGCCGCCACCGTGTCCTCCAGGTCCTCCAGGTCCAGGCATATCTGATCCTCCTTTACAGTTTGCATCGGACGAGCGTTCCGTCCGTGCGTTCTCTGATATTAAGTATACCATAGATTGCCAGCTTTGGAAGAACTATTTTCCAAAATTCACAATAATGTTACGATTTCTCTCTGATGTAATTTTTGGGTTGCAATTTTAACCCTTGTGTTGTATAATGCACAACAGAATTCGTGCTGTAAACGAATATCCAGGTGTAGCGCAGTTGGTAGCGCGCCTGCTTTGGGAGGCTGATGCACCCCGGTTCAAATAAAAAATGCCGCTCCCAAAGTGGTTGCGGCTCTAAGACATTTCGTTTTCGTGTGTTCAAAATTTGACCCCCTACGGGGCGATTGACCACAATTCTGACCACAATGCGGAAAATTCTTTTTTCTGCTTTGTTCCCTTAAAATTCAATATCCGGACTTAGCGAAGTTTGGTATCGCGCTTGATTTGGGTTCAAGAGACCGTGGGTTCGAA
>CAYLNV010000365.1:0-1198 GCA_964385085.1 uncultured Oscillospiraceae bacterium | reverse complement strand
CCAGACAACTCCCCATTTTGGCAGCACTTCACGCGAGGTTTCCTACTCTGTTCCCCAGTATCATACATCAGGAAAACCAAAAAGTAAATAGCTTTTTTCCGTTTTCAGGAAAGATTTCCCTCCGCACCATTCATTCATCCAAATATTTTGTGGATAATGATGAAAAAACTTGCAAAAGTACCTGAAAAACCCTTGCTTTTTGTGCGATATTGCTTTATAATCAATTCAAGTCAATGAGTTAAAGGCGAAAGGAGCGTTTGCGCATGGCTGAATTGATCGCGGTCCTGTCCGGCAAGGGCGGCACCGGAAAAACTTCTGTCTGCGCCGGTCTTGCGCAAGCACTGGCGCAAAGCGGTGAACAGGTCCTGTGTATCGACTGTGATGCAGGCCTTCGGAATCTGGATATTGCTCTGGGTCTGAGCCAGTTCAGCGCTCTGTCCTTTCTGGATATCTGTCAGGGAGATCATCCGCTGGATATGGCCGCGCGTCATCCGCTGTATCCTTCCCTGGCATTTCTGACTGCACCCGTCAACTGCCCCGCTGAGGAAGTAGACGCAGAGGCCTTTGGCGCGATGCTGCGTGCTGCCCGGGAGAAGTTCTCCTATGTGCTGATAGACGCACCTGCGGGTATCGATGCAGGCTTCCGGCTGGCCGCCCGGTTTGCGGACCGCGTTCTGTTGGTTACCGGCCCGGACCCTGCCGCCATTCGGGATGCAGGCCGCGCCGCGGATGAGCTGGAGCGGATGGGTAAGACCAATGTGCGGCTCATCGTCAACCGGATCACCAAGAAGCTGGCTTCCGCCTTGCACCTGACCGTGGATGATATTATGGACCGGTCCGGTCTTCCCCTGATGGGCTTAGTTCCGGAAGATCCCAATGTGCTTATGGCATCTGCCTTTAAGCAGCCCCTTCTGAGCTTTTCAAAAAAAGGCGCTTCTGCCGCCTTCCGTCGCATTGCCAAACGGCTCCAGGGCATGAAAGTCCCTGTGAAGATATAAAAAAGGAGTGAGCGTTGTGAATATCGCATTTTTGGCCCACGACAAGAAAAAGGAACTGATGGTGCAGTTTTGCACGGCTTACAAAAGCGTGCTGAACAAACATTCCCTGTTTGCAACTGCCACCACCGGCCGTCTGATCGCAGACAACACCGGACTTCCCATTACGCTGCTCCTGTCCCATAAGCAGGGCGGCCATCAGC
>CAYLNV010000364.1:0-1199 GCA_964385085.1 uncultured Oscillospiraceae bacterium | reverse complement strand
GTACCTACGACCACGGACATCCTGCTGAGCGTAAATATGGTAAGCATGGCGAGCACGCTCATGATTATATTTACGATGATAACGGTGAACTGATAGATAGACCATCCCGTGAATTAACTGATAAGGAACGAAAGGAGAATAGTGATATTTTATGAGTATCACAGAAGTTAAAAAGTTTCTCACAACAGTATTCAGTCATGTGACTTTTGAATACAATGGTCATAACTGCGGAATCGATCCTTATAATAAGGCAAAATTCGATATGTGGTATGGCGATAAATCTACCACGGTCGACTCCATTGAGGCTGTTATGACTACAAAGTTCTTTGATGGTAAGTCTCTGGAGGAAATCTGGAACGACATCATTGAACTGGATTATTAAGTAAACTAAACATCTGCCATAAGTGCTCTGAACTGTGTAAAAGCAATTCAGGGCACTTTTATATTTTCAAAAAAGGAGAAACAACATGAGTAAGAAGAAACTGTTTATCAGCTGCCCTATGAAGGGTCGTACTGAAGAAAATATTAAGAATACCCTGAACCGCCTGCATAAGCTGGCCGAGGTCGTCTTCGATCAGGAGCTGGAAGTCATCCAGTCTTATATTCCCGGCAATGCTCCCGATGCTGCAAACCGGCCTGTATGGTATCTGGGTGAATCCATCAAGCTGCTGTCTGAAGCTGACTATTTCGTCGGCGTCTATACCGATTACTTCAAGGGCTGCCGGATTGAGCAGGAGGTTGCCAGATTCTACGGCATTCCTTCCTACTGCATTGGCCTTGACAAGATCGCTCCCGATGCTCACCAGATCGAAAATGCCAACTATGCGGCTAACTGCTGCCACGAATCTTAAGGAGAAAACTACATATGAAAATTATCGTACCCAGTGTTGAGGTCATGCATAACGGCCTGGAAGAAGAAATGATCCTGCCCGAGCAGTTCATCGAGAAAGTCGGCCGCACCTGCTATAAGTCCGAGGATAAGATCACTCCCGGTTCTGCTACCAAGTTTGTTTCCGGCCTCATTAAGCGCGGTCATGAAGCCATGCTGGAGCATTGGACTTATATTTTCGAGGCTGCTCCCCACGACTACGAGGAAATCAAGGCAGACTGGGATGCTCTGATGCACTGTACCGATGTGCCTGCTGATGAGCGTCTGCGTCCCTTTCTGCGCTTTACCGATAATGAAGAGCACTGCGTTA
>CAYLNV010000363.1:0-1203 GCA_964385085.1 uncultured Oscillospiraceae bacterium | reverse complement strand
CCCGCCGCTTCTGCCGATGAGGATCACATCGTCATTCAGAGCCGCGTCGGGAATGTCCGTTACATCCACAATGAGCTGGTCCATGCAGACACGGCCTAAAATAGGCGCTTTTTTGCCCCGGATCAGCACAAAGAAGCGGTTGCTCAAATTTCTGCGGTAGCCGTCTGCATAACCAACAGGAACAGTCGCGACCAGGGTCGGCTTTTCCGTTACGAATGTGCCGCCATAGCTGATGGCACGACCCGGTTCGAGCAGCTTTATGTGGCTTATGCGGCTGTACCAGCTCAGTGCCGGCTGCAGGGCCAGAAGCTCCGCAGGGACCGCATCGCTGGGAGACAGGCCGTAAAGGGCAATGCCCGCCCGGACCATGTCGTAGTGGCAGGAAAAATTCATGATACCGGCAGAATTGTCCAAGTGCCGGATGGCAACTGCTACACCCCGATCCCGGAGCATTTGGTCGAACCGGTCAAAGAGCCTCGCCTGGGCCTGTGCATCAGAAAGGTCGGCGCAGTCAGCCTTGGAAAAATGGCTGAACAGACCCTCCGGGATCAGCCCGGGAAGGGTGGCGATCCTGGCGCAGAGGTCTGCGCTTTCCTCTGTGGCCTGAAAGCCGATCCGGCTCATGCCGGTGTCCACCGCAAAGTGGAAGGGGGCGCGCACACCCTGCTTCACAGCTTCCTGGGACAGGGCCAGTGCGTCTTCATAATGGAAAATGGCGGGACGGATCCCATACCGGACAGCATCGGAAAAGGCGGCAGGGGGCATATAGCCAAAAACAAGAATGGGGGCATCCAGACCTGCCCGACGCAATTCCAGCGCTTCCTGTATGGCGGAAACACCGAAAAAGGCACATTGATCCTGCAAATAGCGGGCCACCGGCACAGCACCGTGGCCATAGGCATCTGCCTTGATCACCGCCATCACCGGCACACCGGCTTTTTCCAGAAGTGCGTGATAGTTGGCACCGATCTTATCCAGATCGATGGTTACATAGGTATTGTCAATCATTACAGTCCTTTGCTCTCCTAAAAGCAGATCATTCCATAACAGAACCGTCAGGGTTGAACAGGGGCAGCTTTTCCAGATAGATCAGGTCCTCCCGATCCTGGGCATCGCCCTCGGCCAGAATGGCCATTCTGCCGGCGATCATGCCGCCGGCCTTTGCAACCAGGGCTTCCAGCGCAGAAAGGCTTTCACCGGTGG
>CAYLNV010000362.1:0-1207 GCA_964385085.1 uncultured Oscillospiraceae bacterium | reverse complement strand
TATGCGCAAGGAAAGAAAGATTTTATTTCTAAACTCGAAATTGCTTTAAAGGAAGAATGTATGTTCTGAATAAATTTTCAGGTTTCCTTACAGCCACGTATATTTACGCAATTCTCCAAAATCCACAATTTTTTCTCTTCCTTTCCGCTTTTTATGTATATACTATAAAAAGTTCTGATTTTTACATTTTTTCCTTGCTTTTCCCGAGGTTTTGGCATACAATATTTGGGTAATTATTTATCCCAAGCAGCTATGAGGTGTAGGAAAATGCTGAACATCGTGCTGGTCGAGCCTGAAATTCCCCAAAACTGCGGCAACATTGCCCGCACCTGTGCCGCCACCGGCTCTGTTTTGCACCTGATCCATCCCCTGGGCTTCGATGTTTCCGAAAAAGCCGTGAAGCGGGCAGGCCTTGACTATTGGCATCTGGTAGATGTGCGGGAATATGAGGATCTGGAAGCTTTCTTCCGGAAGAATGATGTGAAGCAAATGTGGTGTCTTTCCACCAAAGCACCCAAAAGCTACACCAGTGCCCAATTTCAGGACGGCTGTTACTTATTTTTCGGAAAAGAGACCAAGGGCCTTCCGGAGGACTTTCTGGAAGCACACCGGGAGAGCTGCATCCGCCTGCCAATGCGGGAAGCTGCCCGCAGCCTGAACCTGAGCAATTCCGTGGCGATCACCGTATATGAAGCCCTGCGGCAGTTGGACTTCCCCGGTCTTCTGGACCACGGCAAAATGACCAATCCCTAATACGATCATTGCTACGAAAGTACGCAACATCTATCAATTCACCACGTCATTGCGAAACCAGTCCGCAGACTGGTTGTAGCAATCCGTTTCTCTTATCCAAATTAGAAACACAGTATTTTTAGGATGCGGTTTGCCACGTCGCCTACCGGCTCCTCGCAAAGACGTGATCGTTGATGGCTGATGATTTCGTTTATAGTGATGCTTTTTAGGTGTGTACATTGCGAAACCTGTATAGGGGACGGGTTTTCCGTCCCGTTTCGTTGTGGCAATCTTATAAAATTTGTAATCAACCAAAATGGAGGAAATAAAATGAACTACAACAAGAAGTCCATCGAGGATATTGAAGTAGCCGGCAAGCGTGTTCTGTGCCGCTGTGACTTTAATGTTCCCACCAAAGAGGGCAAGATCACTTCCGACAAGCGGATCGTTGCCGCTCTGCCCACCATCGAGTACC
>CAYLNV010000361.1:0-1210 GCA_964385085.1 uncultured Oscillospiraceae bacterium | reverse complement strand
AGAGAAAATGTATTTAGGTGGCGTTTTTAATGGAATACCAAAATATGAACATACGATTAAATAAAGAGAAATCAATTGGAAAGGATTTTACGGGACAAGGGATATCATAAATATAATTCAAAGGAAAATCCTACATCTCAAGTATTTGTAATTAATGCAGAGGAAAGTAATATAAAGTATATTGCTAAGGATAATGAGTTCTTAAATAATCTATTTCGGGAACTTATCGAAAATTATGACTTTGATGTGGATAATGCTGCAATATATTACATATTTGATCGAGATAGTCAATCTAATACTGATACAAAATTTATTGAAACATTAATTGACGAACTTGGAAATGCTAGAGATAACAATGGCTATAATCGTCAAGGGATGTTATTATTAAGCTATCCGTCTATTGAGGCTTTTACTTTAAGTAATTTTGAGAAAAATAGTTTTGAGAAAAAGTTTAAATTAGGAAAGGATATTAAAAAGTATTTTCACGATAACGGATATAATCAGCAACATATATCTGACAAAACGCTACTAGACGCTACAAAAGAATTGATGGTAGCATGTGAAAAAATGAATGTTTTAGAATTAAATGTGGATGAATTCCAAGTATGTAATAAAAAGATTTATAATTATGAAGAATATGAATATTTTGAATCTGAATTGTACAGGATTCTGAGTTTATTATGTATTTCTTTTATTGATTTAGGTTTGTTAGAAATAGAATAATTTTATGTTATAGAAGATAGCGAGGTAAATTGGATATGAGTTATATGGATGTATATAACCAGTGGTGTACAGATGAATATTTTGATGTAGCAACACAGGAAGAATTAAAGGCATTAAAAGATGATGAGAAAGAGATAGAAGATCGCTTCTATCGTCAGTTAGAATTTGGTACGGGTGGACTTCGTGGTGTAATCGGAGCAGGTACAAACCGTATGAATATTTATACAGTTCGTCAGGCAACACAGGGATTGGCAAATTACATATTATCCCAAAATGGACAGGAAAAAGGTGTTGCTATTGCACACGATTCACGTATTATGTCTCCAGAATTTGCTCAGGAAGCAGCATTATGTTTGAATGCAAATGGAATTAAAACATATGTATTTGATAGTTTACGTCCTACACCAGAATTATCTTTTGCAGTTCGTGAATTAGGATGTACAGCAGGTATCGTTCTCACAGCCAGCCATAATCCTAGAGAATACAA
>CAYLNV010000360.1:0-1215 GCA_964385085.1 uncultured Oscillospiraceae bacterium | reverse complement strand
GCCCCCATGCCCGGCACCATCCTGAAGGTCAACGTATCTCAGGGTCAGGCCGTGAAGGAGGGCGATGTTCTGGTGGTTCTGGAAGCCATGAAGATGGAAAACGAGATCATGGCACCCAAGGCCGGCACTGTGTCTCAGGTTCTGGTTACCAAGGGCTCTTCCGTGGATACCGGCGCTCCTCTGGTCGTGATCGGCTAAGGAGGGCTATCCATGGATATTCTTTATAAGAACCTTGTGGCCTTTGGCTGGCAGGATCTGGTCATGATCCTGATCGGCTGTGTGCTGATTTATCTTGCCATTGAAAAAGAGATGGAGCCTTCCTTGCTGCTGCCCATGGGCTTCGGCACGATCCTTGTGAATATTCCCGGCTCTGATGCCCTGGTGGGCCCCATTCAGGAGCTTTACCACGCAGGTATCGCCAATGAGCTGTTCCCCCTGCTGCTGTTTATTGGCATCGGTGCGATGATCGATTTCGGCCCGCTGCTTACGAACCCCAAGCTGATGCTCTTTGGCGCGGCGGCCCAGTTCGGTATCTTCTTCACCCTTTGCATGGCAAGCATGTTCTTCCCTGATTTCCGGGACTATTTCTCCATTGCCATTATCGGCGCTGCTGACGGTCCTACCTCCATTGCAGTCGCCAACAAGCTGGGCTCTCAGTATGTGGGTGCCATCACCGTTGCTGCCTATTCATACATGGCACTGGTGCCGGTCATACAGCCGCCGGTCATCAAGCTGCTGACCACCAAGAAAGAGCGGCTGATCCGGATGCCCTATGAGCAGAAATCCGTCAGCAAGACCACCCGCATCATGTTCCCCATCATCATCACCGTTGTGGCCTCTGCCATCATCCCCCAGGCAACTGCGCTGATCGGCTTCCTGATGTTCGGCAACCTGATCCGGGAGTGCGGTGTGCTGAACTCCCTGTCTGATACCGCCCAAAATGTGCTGGCCAATCTGATCACCATTTTCCTGGGCATTTCCGTGGCCTTCAATATGACTGCCGATAAATTCCTGCAGGTGGATACCCTGCTGATCATGGGTCTGGGTCTGGTGGCCTTTATTGTGGACACCGCCGGCGGTGTGCTGTTTGCAAAGCTCTTGAATCTGTTCAGCAAAAAGAAGGTCAATCCGATGATCGGCGCTGCGGGCATTTCCGCATTTCCCATGTCCGGCCGTATCGTCCACAAGCTGGCTCAGGAGGAAGATCCCCAGAAC
>CAYLNV010000359.1:0-1221 GCA_964385085.1 uncultured Oscillospiraceae bacterium | reverse complement strand
TTTCACCAAAGGCGCAGCCTTTGATTTCACCGTGAGCGTTAGCGAACGATTTCACCAAAAACTATGCGAGCGTTCAAATTCATACGCAAAGCTACCGAAAATATCTTTTTTGTAGCCCCTAGCCAAACAGAAAAGCCCGCTTTTTTGAGAAAACACCTTTTGTCTGATGGATTACCGTTGAGATCGTAGGGGCGGCCAGAATAGATTTTTTCGTTTCTGGGAATATGGTAACAAAAATAAGTTGAACTTTCAAGGGCACACTTACGCACCACCGGAAAAACCGGCGGTGCAACGCGGGCGGCCAATGACCGCCCCTACATTCTCAAAAGGGAAACCATCCTTGACAAAACGCGAATCAGTCCTGTGCAGAGTTGCGGTCATTCTCTTTTTATGCTATAATACATTTATACACAAAAAGGAGAATACCATGTCTAAAAAGAGTATCTTTTTTGATCTGGACGGTACGCTGACCGATTCCGGTGAGGGCATTATCAACTGCTCCGCTCTTGCCCTGCGGCATTACGGTCTGCCTGTTCCCAGCCGGGAGGAAATGCGGGTGTTTGTTGGACCGCCTCTGCATGAGACCTTTGAGAAATTCGGTGTGCCGCCAGAAGAATGTGATCATGCGATCGAGGTCTTCCGCAGTCGCTATACCACCATTGGCATTTTTGAGAACACCCCCTACCCCGGTATCCGTGAGCTGCTGGAGCAATTGGTAAAGCAAGGGCATCGGCTGTTTGTGGCTACCTCCAAGCCGGAAAATATGGCAAACCGGGTGCTGGAGCATTTTGATATGCTTCAGTATTTTGAAATGATCTGCGGAGCGACAATGGACCGCAGCCGCATTGAAAAGGCAGATGTGATCGCCTATCTTTTGGCGCATATCGGCACTGTGGAAAACACCGTCATGGTAGGCGACACCGCCTTCGATGTAACCGGTGCTGCCAGCCATGGGATCCCTACCATCGGTGTGGCATGGGGCTACGGAAAGGTAGAAGACATGGTGAATGCCGGTGCTTATGCCATTGCCCAGACCCCAGAGGAATTATTGAAGCTGTTAAATACGTAAACAGTACGGCAAATACAGGTTTATCCCCCAGGAATAAGAAAAGGGGTGTAAAGAAACCTGAAAATCAATTCAGAATATACATTCTTGCCAAAACCGCCAAATTTCTGTTTATCGAATAGTAGGGGAGGCTATTAGCCTCCCGCGGGCGGCAG
>CAYLNV010000358.1:0-1224 GCA_964385085.1 uncultured Oscillospiraceae bacterium | reverse complement strand
GAAAAACTAAACTTAAATAAATTCCTTGATATTGGGAAATTATGTAAAATATTGAAGACTACAGAAGAAGAAAAACATAATGCTCAAATTAAAGAACTAGAATCATATATCGAAAGGTTAAGAAGTAAGCTAACGGATGAAATAAGAGCATACGATAAATTAAAATATACGAATAAAGTGAATGTTTTAATGAAGTGGTTGTGGTTGATTAGTGGAATAATAATTGGTTCTGCTGTATATTGGATATTTTAAAACTGGTTTGGTAGAATTAGTTTAGACGAATAAGGATAAGGAAAAACATGAGAAAAGTAAAAAATAGAATAAGAGGATTTTATTATACAATAAGAAATAATCTATTTAGACTGGTAAGAAAAATCAAAAGGGCATATAGTGAAGCAAAGGAATCGCATCAAAGAAAAATGTTTCATAGAAATAAAAAGGTATTGTTATTTATTGACAGGTGGAATCTAGGTGATGTTTTTTCTCTAATGATAGCCTGGATTTTTATTATGGCTGTTGGTTATTATGTATTGTCAATGTGCAATATAGGAAGTGTTGAATGTGATAATAAGAAAGTTCAAACATTTTCTGACTTTCTTTATTTTAGCTTCATTTCTTTTACAACAGTAGGCTATGGAGATTTAGTGCCAATAGGCGCGTGTAAAATAATTTCTGTATTTGAAGGAATGAGCAATTTCCTATTTATGGGAGTTTTTATTAGTAAATTAACAAGTTATAAGAATGAATATATGATGAGGCGTATTTATACTGCGGAGTTAGAGGAACGACTTCAAGGTTTTACAAATGGTTTAAATGAAGGACACGATGCTATATTGAAAATGTTTATGTGCAAAAAATGGGATGAGAAGAACTTGCAAAAGGTATTAAATGTTGTGCTTGGCGCAAGACGATATATAGGATATGAAACATATTATGGAGATATGTATACAGATGTTTCCCGAAAAGTGGTTCTTAATTTTTTAAAGTCGATAGTCAATTTTTATAATGAAATTAATAAAAACAAATCCATATTTGATACTACAGGAATTGGGGAGAAAGAAAATAAAGTTTTATATAAAGTTATTCAAACAGAGGCTATTATTGCAAATATTATTTTTGAAAATGATAAAACAGATAGATTAAAGGGGAAAAAATACTGTCAAAGAATAATAATTGATGCTATCAATTTTTCAAAAAGATATCTAAGGAACGAATTGAAAGTTA
>CAYLNV010000357.1:0-1235 GCA_964385085.1 uncultured Oscillospiraceae bacterium | reverse complement strand
TTTCTGCCGGGCACCGCAAACGGGCAAGGCGAAGCGACGTGGCAAACCGCATCCCATAAAATGTTGCGATAACAACGCATTTCCGACAGGAGAACGGATTGCCACAACCAGTCTGCGGACTGGTTTCGCAATGACGTGTGTTTTAGGTAAACTGTTCGATAAACAGAAATTTGACAGCAGAAAGGGCGCGCTGCGAATGGCAGCGCGCCCCAGGCAATTAAATTTTATTGTTTCTTTCTTCCCGGCATCTTTCCAAACGCGCCCGCTGTACGCTAAGGGTCTCACCGACACATTTGGAATAGACCCGGGACATATGATAGCTATCATAAAATCCGCAAAGCTCCGCAATATCCGGAAGCGAATAGGTGGTATCCCGCAGGCATAAGTGAGCACGGCGCACGCGCAAGTGCTGTAAGTATTGGGCATAGGTTCTTCCAATGACACGCTTGAAATGCCGGTACATCACCGCCCGGCTCATATTCCCCTCCTGCAAGAGCATTTCATTGGTGATCTTTTCTGAATAATGTATATTCAGGTAGGCGACGATCCGCATGATCGGGCAAACCCAACTTTGCAAAATCCGTGTTGCCTTTTTAAGGCAACTGTTAGCAACAGCAAACTCCGGAACGGAGAAGATCTCCTCCAGTTTACTAAGAAACTGCTCCTTTGTTGCAGAATCAGCCGGCGCATAATTGAGCACCGCAAAGCTGGAAAAAACCTGCTCCCAAATCAGCCGTGAGTGCTCACTGAGCACCTTATGGGGCGAAAAGGAAAGCCCTAAATCTTCAAAAAAACAGGGTAAGAATAAATTGATCCCGACGTTTTTGTAGGCTTTCGGATCTGCAATATTCAAAATATCATAGCGCACATCCAGGCGCATCAGTTCCATTCCCGTATCTGTCCAGAATTTTTGCTCAGCGCCAATGGGGAGTATCACCACAGAGCCTTCACTGCATTCATAAACCCGATCGCCAACCTGGTGAAAATAATGACCACGGTAGCAATACCAGATCTGAGGGAAATCGTGCACATTGCGCACACTGGAAAAGCCGGGCAGGATCTCTCTTCTGACTGCATAAACCGGGTTCTTGCATAGCTCGAAAGATTCAAATGCCAGTCCGTCTTTGATTCGCTCTGTCATAACTTCATCCCCCTTTTTTAAAGCATATCACACTTGCAGGGTATTTTCCAGTACAAAAGTCTCAGTTTTTATAGGCAGGCAAAGACCCGGGCGC
>CAYLNV010000356.1:0-1237 GCA_964385085.1 uncultured Oscillospiraceae bacterium | reverse complement strand
ATAGATTGCATTGTCCACAGTGGTCATTTCTTTTCCATATTCGTGATATTCCACTATTGGTACATACGAAATAGATTCGCCAATTGCTAAATTGTAATCCTCCAAATCAGATGGTACTAAGACATAATAACTATCTGTCACTTGTACATGATAATCCTGATGTCTTACTTCATGTCCGCCGTCTTCTTCAGGTGCATATGCAATTAAACGTACAGGAATACCCTTGCCCATGAGCATTTGTGAAATTTCTTCATCTTTACCTTCCAGAGTAAATTCAACACGTGTTGTATTCACATCTTTTGTGTCGACAGGATTTAACTCCACATACTGTGCCCAATACTCATCTGCTAATTCCCATTCAAATCGATATCCTTCGGCATCCATCTGATATTGTCTATCTTCTTCTGCATCATATGCTTCTATAGAAATACGACCATCAATTACTATCGTTTCTCCTGGAACAATCTGGTCGCAAGCCGCATATGTCTCCAGATTATGAATTCTATCATTTACATAAATCTGAATTTCTTTTGTCTGAAGCTGATTATGTATATCATAATAGGTAATGGTTCCTACTGCATGACCAAAACGATTTGCTTGAATGTCCCAGCCATCTGCTTTCCCATCTTTATCATCATCCGACCATTCCCCTACAGTAACAACAGCACCGTCATCCTCATCATCAGCAGCGTTTGTTACTGTAAAACTTTCGATTTCAACAGTTGTCCACTCTCCATTTGGGTTCTCTTCATTTTTAAAATAAACACTTACATTTCTTCCTAAACCGTTACCCCAGTGTGGAAGCATCTCTAAATCGTCTGAAATATCAAACTGATATTCCACATATTCTTCGCGAACTTCTACCCAAGTACTAACGCGATTTACTTCTACATCATTTATCTTAATAATGATTTCTATATTACAATCATTGCGATTTTCATCCTTCGCATGGATTGCCTCCAAAAGTGCATCTGGATGTAATGTTGCAACGGTGTTATCTGCATTTAAAGTATAAATACCTTCTGCATCATTTAATACAGGATCCACACAACCTTCGGCATCATTCCAAAAACCAAAATTCCATTGAATTTCTACATCTTTGCCAGCATAATTATCTACATTCAGTGTGACATCTACATCCTGTCCACCTCCCCAAAGAAGTGAGTGGTCGCCTGCATTCTGTTCAAACCATGCATCATAATCTATCTGTCCAAACCACCAATTACGGCGGAATACT
>CAYLNV010000355.1:0-1237 GCA_964385085.1 uncultured Oscillospiraceae bacterium | reverse complement strand
ACTATCCCAACCAGATCAACAATGTTCTGGCATTCCCCGGCATCTTCCGCGGCACATTTGATGTCCGTGCTTCTGATATCAACGAGGAGATGAAGATGGCCGCTGCTATGGCACTGGCAAACCTGATCTCTGACGACGAGCTCTGCGAGGATTACATCATTCCCGCAGCCTTCGACGAGCGTGTTGGTCCTGCAGTTGCTAAGGCGGTTGCTGAAGCAGCCCGGGCTACCGGTGTAGCAAGAATCTAAGTAATTGCTCTCAGGGACGCGTGCATTGCACGCGCCCCTGCTTTTGCATATTGGTAAGCTCCTGTTTGTCGAACTGACTTATGGCTTGTGCTTGGGACACGGTTACTTGACAAAAAAAGCCACGGTGGTATAATGAGGTAAAATATCACTGGGAGGCACGCAGATATGAAATACGCAAACTGTCATTTACATTCTATTTTTTCTGATGCGCAGTTCACACCGGAGCAATTGGTGCTGATCGGCAAGTCCTTGGGCTACGGCGCGATCGCGCTGACCGACCATGAGACCGACGGCGGCTGCGACCGGCTGATCCGGGCAGCAAAGAACGAGGGCATCGATGCTGTTCGCGGTGTGGAATTTTACGGCGATCTGGACGGTGAGGAGCTGCATCTGGTGGCTCTGGATTTCGACAAAAATGACCCCGGCATCCGGGCGCTGATCAAGGAGCGCTGCGATGTGGCAAGAAGGCGTGCAAAGGCTCGCCTGGAGGAAGGTCTGGCACTGGGTATGTACAGCGGTATTACCTTCCAGGATGTGGAGGACCGCTATGAGGAAGGCACCTGGCTGTGTATTGACTCCATCCGCAACACCATGATCGCAAAGAAGTGCATCCCGGACAATTTTGACTGGGCCACCTTCCGCTGGAAGCTCTTTAAGAGCCCTGAGGCAAAGGCAAAGGAAGAGCCTAAGGCAGCAGCCGAGCGGGTTATTCGCACTGTCCGCAAGGCCGGCGGTGTGATCGCCCTGGCACACCCTGTTAATCAGACCCATCATGTGGAGCGGCTGGTTGGCTACGGTCTGAACGGCATTGAGGTTTCCCATCCTGATCTGATCGATAACACCTCCTTCCTGGCACTGGAAGCTGCAAAGACCTTTCATCTGTACCACTGCGGCGGCACGGACCACACCGGTCCTATGAGCGGCTGCGGCGGTGTCAATGCAAGACGGGCGTTCCATGGCCTGACCTATGAGGAGTATGAAACCATCAA
>CAYLNV010000354.1:0-1248 GCA_964385085.1 uncultured Oscillospiraceae bacterium | reverse complement strand
GAGTGGTGAAGAGGATGACGCCACTATCGTTGGAGAGGAGACGGAGGTGAAGCCGAAACCTGCTCTGACTCCCCAACCGACTCCTACCCCGACTCCGATACCAGTGCCGCAACCTTCTCCTTGGAAAAAATGGCTGCTTCCGGTTGCCGTGTGTATCGTGGCTACTTTGGCTGTAATTCTTTGGCCGAAGGGTGAAACGGGCGGAACAGATTCGGATACACCGACCGTGGTTGTGGCAGAGACTGTGGATGTATTCGATTCCGTGGCAGTCGCCCCCGTCCCCAAACCGGAAAAGGTGGAGCCGGTGAAAGAGGAGGCGCCCGCCCCCTCGCTACTCTACGTGACCACCTCCCCGTCTGGTGCTACGGTCTATGTGGATGGTAAGAAGGTGGGGACTACCCCCATCGAAGGCAAGGAGGTGGCTCAAGGCCGCCACACGGTGAAAATCACCAAGAGCGGTTACGAGAGTTTTTCCGAAAAGAGACAGTTCGGTGACAAACCCGTGGTGTTGAACGAGACGCTGGTGGCCGAAGTGAAAGAGGCTCCTTCCGCACAACCGGCCGCATCCCAATCGGCCGCATCCCAACAAACGTCCTTCCGCTCTGCCACCACCGGCACCATCAACGGCCGTAACTACGTGGATTTGGGTCTGAGCGTGAAGTGGGCCGACCGCAACGTGGGGGCATCCTCCCCGTCAGACTACGGCAGCTACTTTGCCTGGGGCGAGACGAGCACGAAGAGTGACTATAGTTCCTCAACCTGCAAGACATGGGAAGTGAACCTGGGCGACATTGCCGGCAATCGCCAATACGATGCCGCGCGTGCCCATTGGGGCAGCTCTTGGCGTCTGCCGACAAAAGCAGAATTGGAAGAATTGGTAAACGAGTGCGACTGGACCTGGACCACTAACGGTTACAAAGTGACAGGACCTAATGGTAATAGTATTTTCCTTCCCGCTACAGGTTATCATCGCTGGACATCGATTGACTCTGCTGGAAAGCGAGGTGACTATTGGAGTTCTACGCCCCACAATAGCACGTCGCTCGCGTACCACCTGCTTTTCTTTGAAGGTCGCCACAACGTGGCTTGGTATCACCGATCCAGCGGGCGGAGTGTCCGCCCCGTCACAAACTAAAGAGAAGCGCATTTGATTCACTACCCGCGAAGCGGGACGAAAAAATCAAATATGCAAGTTATGCAGTTGATTCATTGGAACAAGTCATCCATCGTCAGCATACTCTGAAGCTG
>CAYLNV010000353.1:0-1249 GCA_964385085.1 uncultured Oscillospiraceae bacterium | reverse complement strand
CCTACGGTCTGAACTACTCCACCTTCATGAACGGTGTGAAGAAGGCCGGTATCGAGATGAACCGCAAGAGCCTGAGCGAGATGGCGATCCAGGACAGCGCTGCATTTGCTGCTCTGGTGGAGAAGGCAAAGGCTGCTCTTTAATTTGCATAAAAAAGCGTGTTGCTTCGGCAGCACGCTTTTTGTCTGCCCAAATTTCTAGATGCCTTCCCCTGGGGAAAGCATCTAGAAATTTGGCAGGCAGCATTTGGTAAAGATTTCTTTTCTTTCCAATGTAAAATCCCTTTTCATTAAAGAAAAAATGTGATATGATACCTGTAATGAAAAATGAAGGAGCAATGTTATGACTATCACCAATGATATTAAGTACATCGGTGTCAATGACCGCCGGGTAGACCTGTTTGAGGGGCAGTATGTTGTGCCCAACGGCATGTCCTATAACTCTTATGTGATATTGGATGAAAAAATTGCAGTTATGGATACGGTGGACCGGAATTTTACCCAGCCGTGGCTGGATGATCTCCGGAAGGTGCTGGAGGGCAGAAAGCCGGATTACCTGATCGTACAGCATATGGAGCCGGACCATTCTGCCAATATCGCAACATTTTTGTCCTTGTACCCGGAAGCCACCGTGGTAGCTTCCGCCAAGGCATTTGCCATGATCCGTCAGTTCTTTGGCGAAGATTACGCAGACCGTCGTCTGGTGGTGGGCGAGGGCGATACCCTGTCCTTAGGTAAGCACACCCTGACCTTTGTTACTGCGCCTATGGTCCACTGGCCTGAGGTCATCGTAACCTACGATTCCTGCGACAAGGTGCTGTTCTCTGCTGACGGCTTCGGAAAATTCGGTGCGTGGGATACCCAGGAAGACTGGGATGATGAATCCCGCCGCTACTTTATTGGCATCGTAGGAAAGTACGGACCTCAGGTGCAGGCATTGCTGAAAAAGGCAGCAGGACTGGATATTGCCATGATCTGCCCCCTCCACGGACCGGTGCTGAAGGAAAACTTGGGGCATTATCTGGGTCTGTATGATATCTGGTCCTCTTATCAGGTGGAGAGCGAGGGCGTTGTGATCGCCTATACCTCCATTTACGGTCATACCAAGCAGGCAGTGGACGCACTGGCACAGCGTTTGCAGGAAAAGGGCTGTGCCAGAGTGGTGGTCCATGATCTTGCCCGGTGCGATATGGCACAGGCGGTGGCAGATGCCTTCCGCTACGGCAAGCTGGTGCTGGCAACCACCACCT
>CAYLNV010000352.1:0-1251 GCA_964385085.1 uncultured Oscillospiraceae bacterium | reverse complement strand
AACACTTTTGCAACGAATGATGTAAAAATTGCGAAAAGGAATAGTTGTAGGCGGCCATGATGTTCGTAGAAAGGAGAACTGGAATATGTATGCAATAATCCGTGAAGGTGACGGTAAGTTTTATACTTCTATGGTTTTCGGTTACTATAAATCACCAGATGATTCCGACTATAAAAACAGGTTTTGGATCGTTTTGAACAAAGCTAAGACCGCTTTGGTTAAGCAGCACGTTTTGCAGCAGGACACCAAATACTTAATTCCAATGGTTTTAATAACGGATGCGGATGAAAGTGGGTGGAATAAAATCAGTGAGAACGAGGAAAGTGTAGATTTTTTACCTACAGAAAAATTGCTATCAATGATTGATAGCAACACTGTTCCGAGCGAATTGACACTTAAATGCATCGAATTGGACGGTGCATATCACTTTGAGTCCATCCGCACCATAAACACAGCCAATGATATTCGGGACTTAGAATGGGTTTCGGGCGGTTTCCACGATGCATTTATTGCGGATATAAAAGATGACGACAATTCTCTGTATATCCTTTTTGACGGAACTTGGGGTTGCAAAATTGAAGTTTGGTTTGAAGGCGAAGTTTCCTATGATACTTCAAGCAGAGATCCGGAAAAATGGGATCCTTATTGGATGGGAAGTACAGTAAAAATCAAAGAAGGATTTGTATATTTTATCGATGACGAGGATGTTTCAATAAGTGATATTAATTCGAGTTACTGTTGGTTTAAGGCAAAAACTATGAAGTACAGAGTAATCCCAGATTGATTACCTTACAACCACCAAACACCATTCCACTAGCGATTTTGCAACATTTTCTGCAACAAAAATTTTAATAAATGAAACAATGGGTGGAAAATCGGGCATAAAACCGCCGTTCGGGATAATATTTGGAGTGCAAATAAGCTAAAGAAGGATTCTAAAAATGAGTGGGAGTGAAAATTTGCTAAAACCGACCCCCGAAAACCCCAGTATTTATGCGGGTTTTCGGGGTTTTCGCATTTTTACGAGTACACAAAAGGTACACGGGAACTTATTTTTCAAGTGTGTTTTCACACCAGTTTTCCAGTGATTTTATTACCTCCATTTGCTTGTCTGGATACAAATGAGAATAAGTTTGAAATGTTGTTTTAATATCCTCGTGTCCTAAGCGTTCGCTTATTAAAACTGGCGAACAGCCAACCAGTTGCTTTGCATTCTCACAGCATATGTGATTCAATATCATCCCGATTTCT
>CAYLNV010000351.1:0-1254 GCA_964385085.1 uncultured Oscillospiraceae bacterium | reverse complement strand
GCCAACAACGAGATCGGCTCTGTGCTGCCCATTGCCGAAATCGGCGGGGTCTGTCGGAAGGCCGGTGTGCCGTTCCATACAGATGCCGTTCAGGCAGCCGGTCATCTGCACATCGATGTGAAGGCCCAGAATATTGATATGCTCAGCCTGTCCGGTCATAAGTTCCACGGCCCCAAGGGTGTGGGCGCGCTGTATGTCCGTCGAGGCTTCCCCCTTGTCAATGTGATCGAGGGCGGCGCTCAGGAGCGGGGCAAGCGTGCCGGTACGGAGAATCTTCCTGCTATCGTAGGTATGGCTGCTGCACTGGAGGATGCCTGTGCGCATATGGACGCGCACACTGCAAAGGTGATCGCTATGCGGGATCGGCTCATCGAAGGTCTGCGCAAAATTCCCCACTGCGCCCTGAATGGCGATCCTGTGGACCGTCTGCCCGGCAATGTGAGCTTCTGTTTCGAGGGAATTGAGGGAGAAGCTTTGCTGCTTCTTTTAGATATGAAGGGCATTAGCGCTTCCTCCGGTTCTGCCTGCACCTCCGGCTCTTTGGACCCCAGTCATGTGCTGCTGGCCATCGGTCGGGTCCACGATGTAGCCCACGGCTCGCTGCGCCTGTCTGTGAGCCACTATAATACTGACGAGGAGATCGATCATATTCTGAAGGAGGTTCCCGAGGTAGTGCAGACACTGCGGAATATGTCCCCGGTGTGGCGAGACCTGCAAAACGGAGCCAGAGAATATATTCTCTAATGGACAATTGACAATTCGTAAGTATACTTTATATTTTTGGAGGCTTTAATATGGCATTGTATAGTGAGATCGTTATGGACCATTTCACCCATCCCAGGAATGTGGGTGTGATCGAAAATGCCGACGGCATCGGCCAGGTTGGCAATGCCAAGTGCGGCGATATTATGAAGATCTATCTGAAGATCGAAAATAATATTATTGTAGATGTGAAGTTTGAGACCTTTGGCTGCGGCAGCGCCATTGCATCCTCTTCCATGGCCACCGAGATGATCAAGGGCAAGTCCATCGACGATGCAATGCGGCTTACCAACAAGGCAGTTGCCGAGGCCCTGGAGGGTCTGCCTGCCCACAAGCTCCACTGCTCCGTGCTGGCAGAGGAGGCCATCAAGTCCGCCCTGAAGGACTACTACGACCGCAATGGTATCGCCTACGACAAGAAGCAGTTCCCCGACTGCGAGAACTGCGCGCACTGTCACGAATAAGCTATGATCGTATCGACGAAAGGACGCT
>CAYLNV010000350.1:0-1255 GCA_964385085.1 uncultured Oscillospiraceae bacterium | reverse complement strand
AGGGCGGCGTTCCCGCTGAGCGTTACGAGATCACCATCGGCGATACCAACAAGGTTCGCGACGGTAAGGATGTCACCATCCTGACTCTGGGCGCTGTTCTGTACCGGGCTATGGACGCAGTAAAGACCCTCAGCGAGAAGTACGGCATGGAAGCTGACGTCATCAACCTGCACTCCATGGTTCCCCTGGATTACACCAAGATCATCGAGTCCGTCAAGAAGACCGGCCGTGTCGTTCTGGTATCCGATGCCTGCGCACGTGGCTGCTTCATGAATGATGTTGCCCGCAACATCACCGAGCTGTGCTTCGACGATCTGGATGCACCTCCCGTTGTGATCGGTGCTAAGAACTGGATCACACCTCCCTTCGAGTTCGACGAGTTCTTCTTCCCCCAGGCAAGCTGGATCCTGGATGCGATCCATGAGAAGCTGGTCCCCCTGAACGGCTATACTGTTCAGGACAGCTACACCGCAGAAGAGCAGATCCGCCGGGCAAAGGAAGGCGTGTAAAGCTCCTATGGAAATCAAAAGGACAGCCTGCGCAGGATGTCTCCTGACACTGGACGGGAAGAAGCTCTTGCTGGACGGTGTGGGTAGGGAAGTGAAGCCTTATCCGGCGACTCCGTATCATTTACAGACTGAGCTGCTGCAGGATAAACCGGATGCACTGCTGATCACCCATCAGCATGCAGACCATTATGATGCCGCTTTTGTTTCCGAATATGTGAAAAATACCGCAGGCCCTGTTATCGGGCCTGCGGATATTCCCTTTTCGGATGGGAAGGCAGGAACGGTAGGTCCTTTGCAGATAAGACCTGTTCTGAGCCGCCATATCGGCAAAACTGAACCGATCGAGCATATAAGCTTTGTTATTACCGGAAGTCAGTGTGTCTGGTTCACAGGCGACGCTTCGCCCCTGCAATGGCGGGGAAGGGAAGACCTGCAGAAACCGGATGTGCTGATCGCACCCTATGCTTATGCAATAGGCAGCGGCTGGCAGATCACAAAGACGCTTGCCCCAAAGGTTCTGGTGCTTCTGCACCTGCCGGACCGGTCAGAGGATGGCTACGGCCTCTGGGAGGCTGTGGAGCAGACCATCGTACATAACGACGGACCGAACGTGTTGATCCCCCAAATGGGCGAAACTGTTACGATCCATTAAAATGGGTATGCTGCAAAATACTGAAAATCCATCGATAATATTTGTAGTATATTGTAACAACTTAAACTTTACTTTCTAAACAATGTATGGTATA
>CAYLNV010000349.1:0-1267 GCA_964385085.1 uncultured Oscillospiraceae bacterium | reverse complement strand
TCTACCATTGCCAAGATCGAGTCCGGGGAAAATGATGTATCCCAGAAAAAGCTCCAGCGGTTCGCGGCTGTGCTGGATACGACCGTAGAGGCTTTGATCTGCGGCTATGCTGTCTCCCGGGTAGAGACTGCAGAGCAGGAAAGCATCGGCGGTAAGCGAAATAAGAATGTGGTCATTATCCTGGCAGGCGGTAAGTCCGGCAGAAACCGGCAGAACATTCCCAGCCAGTTTATCAATGTGGACGGCAAGCCCATTCTGGTATACAGCATGGATGCCTATCAGGCCCATCCGGCAGTGGACGATATTTATGTGGTCTGCCTGAAGGGCTGGGAGGATATTGTCAAGGCTTACGCAGAGCAATTTGGGATCACCAAGCTGAGGGGACTGATCCTGGCAGGCAATAGCGGCATGGCATCCTTGAAAAATGCCCTTGATCTTATCAAGGGCAGGTATGACCGGAAGGATATGATCTTCATTCAGGAGGCCACCCGACCTATGGTCAGCACGGAGATGATCTCCACCTTGCTGCAGGCCGGTGCAAAGACCGGAAGTGCTACCATCTGCCACAGCATGACAGATTATGTGCAGTTTAATGTTTCCGGAGGCAGACCCGCATATGTGGACAGAAATGCCACCATTGCCCTCCAATCTCCGGAGGTCCACCGGCTGGAGCTGATGGACGAGGTGTTCGAAAAGGTTGGGCAAAAGGGAGAGCTTTTGGCAGAATCCTGCTGTACCATGCTGCTTTACAAGCTGGGCTATGCCATCAACTTCATTGAGAGCAGCGTCAATAATATTAAGATCACCCGGGAAGAGGATATCGCTGCCTTCAGCGCCCTTGTGAAGCGGTAAGGGAATATAGAAATTTCAGGAAAAGAAGACAACAGGACCGCATCCGGCAGTACACATATAGACGAAAAAGACAGAGATCCTACGATCACCCACCAATATCTTTTAATGTAAGGGCGGCAACCTGCCACCCGCCAAAAGTAGGGACACCCGTCCTCGGGTGTCCGCGGACACCGCAGGAGCGGTGTCCCTACGAAAATGTAGGGAACGGCCTGCGTGCCGTTCCGCCATGCAAAAACGAAACAGGAACGACACATAGGTCGTTCCCTACGGAAAAAGGAGATAGAAATATGAAGGCTACAGGGGATCGATGGGAGCGCCGCCTGTGGCGGAGTCAAGCGACCTGAGCGAGTGGCCGCGGTCTGTGTGCAACGCAGGCGCACCGCCGCCAAGGCGCACACAGGGCACCGCAACAGGA
>CAYLNV010000348.1:0-1272 GCA_964385085.1 uncultured Oscillospiraceae bacterium | reverse complement strand
CTCTGAGTCTGAAGGATAACTGCATGGTCCATTATCTGAAGGATCTGGAAGAAATGGGTGTTGCCTCCCTGAAGCTGGAGGGCCGGATGAAGCGGCCGGAGTATGTGGCGGCTGTTACCGGTGTTTACCGTCAGGCCATGGACACAGGCCGGGTAACCAAGGATATGATGGAAAGGCTCTATGTTGCCTTTAACCGTCAGGGCTTTACCGATGGCTATTACACAGGCACTGTCGGTTCGGAGATGTTTGGTATCCGTCAGGACAAGAGTGAAGACCAGAAATGGATGAAGGCTGTCCGCCAGAGCTATGAAGCCTCGGAGAAGGGACTTGTACCGGTGCAATTCCACTGCACAGTCCGTCCGGAGGGAACGACCCTTACCGTTACAGACCCGGAGGGCCGGGTCTGCACCGCAGAAGGCCCCAGACCGGAGCAGGCCAGGGTCATGGACCTGAGCCGGGAGGAGCTGGAAAGCCGCCTTGGTAAGACCGGCGGAACGCCTTACCGCTGTACGGAGGTCCGGTCGGAGATCACCCCCGGCTATACCCTTTCTGCAGCAGCCATCAATGCCCTGCGGCGGGATGTGCTGAATCTGCTCACCGCCCAGCGGGCCCGGCGGGAAGTGCCCCGGCTGAGCCGCCCCCAAAAGGTGAAGATCTATTCCGGCAGCAGAGCCCGCCCGGAGGTAACGGTTCAGGTTACAAATCGGGAGCAGGTTACAGGACGGCTTCTGAAAATGGCACCTGCTGTGCTGTATATCCCCCTGCACCTGCTGAGTGAAGACCCCCAGTGGTGCGAAAGCCTGACAAAGCGGGTGAATGTCTGCGCTGTTTTGCCCCGCATCGTTCACGATGGAGCACTTTCTCAGCTTTATCGGGATATGAAAACCGTGCGGGCACTGGGTGTCCGTGAGGCGCTGGTGGGCAATCTGGGTCTAATGATCCCGGTGAGGGAATGTGGCCTGCGGGCAAGGGGCGATTTTGGGCTGAACCTTTACAGCTCCGGTGCTGTCAATGCAGTCCGGGAGCTGGAGCTGAGGTCCGCTTGCCTGAGCTTTGAAATGACATTGCCGCAGATCCGGGATGTGAGCAAGGCTGTGCCTTGCGAGATCCTGGCTTACGGTCGTCTGCCCCTGATGGTTACAGAAAATTGCCTGATCAAGGGCCGCAGCGGAAGATGCGCCTGCCATTTGCAGCAGGTGAAGCTGGTGGACAAGACCGGCGCGGAATTCCCGGTGATCCGGGACGGCAACACCTGCCGCAGCGTGTTGCTGA
>CAYLNV010000347.1:0-1275 GCA_964385085.1 uncultured Oscillospiraceae bacterium | reverse complement strand
AAACTCTGGAAACTCCTCATCGATAAGGATATCAAGAAAAAAGATCTCAGCTCCATGGCCGGTATCAGTCCGGCTACCATTACAAAGATGGGCAAGAATGGGCATGTTACTACTGAAGTGTTACTCAAAATCTGTACTGCACTAGAGTGCGGACTTGACGATATTGTAGAAGTTACTCCTGACAATGTTGGTAACAGTGGAGGTCCATCATGCAGCAGATAGTCGAAAAAATATTAAACGAATACATAGATGCCAAAAAGGCACCTTTTACTGGCCATCCAATGGGCTCGTTCTTTAGAAATGATATTCCTAGTTTCATTTACAAGACAGGTCTTGTTGACTCAAAGACGTACTTAATCACGGGAAGTGTTGGTAAAGGCAACTGGGCAATGGTCCCATGGATTTGTATTTTTGATCGAAAAATTACTACTAGCGCAACCAAGGGCGTGTATATCGTATATCTTCTTGCAAGAGATGGTCAGACATTATACTTGACATTTAATCAGGGCTGTACTGAAATTCGAAACTCACATAGTAAGGCCGAAACAATCAAAATTATGCGGCAAAAAGCTGCAGAAATTACTTCGAGAATTGATGCACGAGGGTTTGCAATTGATGATCGGATAGATTTGGGTGTAGGGCTGACTGAACTTGGCGAGTTGTATCAGAAAGGTACCATATTTTACAAAGCCTATCACAAGAATGCTGTTCCTTCAGCTGAAACTCTTCAGAATGATTTGGCGAACATGATGGATATATATCAGGAGTACGCAGCGGGAATCAGCAAAGATGAATGGTGGCCGTCTTTAAAAGAATATGATCCCGGGATTACAAAGGATATGTGGATGAGTCTTCTGAAAAACACGAAAGTGTTTACACCTGCAAGACTTACTATGATGGCTCAATTCTATGCCGCTGGCGGACAGGCAAGCTGTATTCAGTTGGCAGAAACATATGGAAAAACATCAGACTATTACAGGATGGCCTGCGGTGTTCACTTAGCAGAGCGAGTCCACAAAGAAACGGGTTGCCCGCTTTGTAATCAAGAAAATGCAAAATTTTGGCCGGTCCTGTTTGTGGGCAGAGACACAACAAGTGGGGAACGTGGAAACTACATTTGGAAGCTTCGTGACGAACTCTATGCAGCATTAACAGAGTGCAACATTCTTCAATATCTCTCCGAATCGCATCAAATGGGTACATTTGACTCCTGGGAGATCATTGACGAGAACACTGCCATCAAGCACTGTGACAAGTCCTTCTTTGATTACAGAG
>CAYLNV010000346.1:0-1279 GCA_964385085.1 uncultured Oscillospiraceae bacterium | reverse complement strand
ATGCCAAGAAGAACATGGTCAAGATCTCTCTGGCTGGCGACACCATTCCTCATGAGGTAACTGGTATCTACGGCGCCGGTAAGGTGCTGATGAGACCCGCTCCTGAGGGTACCGGTATCATTGCCGGCGGTGCTGTCCGTGCTGTTGTGGAGGCAGTTGGCATCAAGAACATCACTGCAAGATGCCTGCGGTCCAACAACCCCCAGAATGTGGTCAAGGCCGCTATGGAGGGTCTGAAGTCCCTGCGCTCCCCCGAGCAGGTTGCTGCCATCCGGGGCAAGAGCGTTGAAGAAATCGTTGGTTAAGGAGGGCAATTAACATGGCAAACTTGAAAATTGAGCTTGTTAAGAGCCTGAACGGCCGTCTGGAAAAGCATATCGCAACCGCCCATTCTCTGGGCCTGCGTAAGATCGGTCAGGTCTCTATCCAGCCGGATAACACCCAGACCCGCGGCAAGATCGCCAAGATCGGCTATCTGCTGCAGGTTACTGAAGTAGAATAAGGAGGAGACAAACATGAAGCTTCATGAACTTGCTCCTGTGGCTGGCTCCACTCAGGTAGCCAAGCGCAAGGGCCGTGGCGTCGGTACCGGCAACGGTAAGACCGGTGGTCGCGGTCATAAGGGTCAGCATGCCCGCTCCGGCGGTAAGACCCGCATCGGATTTGAAGGCGGCCAGATGCCTCTGACTCGCCGGATCCCCAAGCGCGGCTTTAACAACATCTATGCAAAGCCTCTGACTGCTATCAATGTGGCTGTTCTGAACCGCTTTGAGGACGGTGCTGTTGTGGATGCTGCTGCTCTGATTGAGAAGGGTATCATTCACGCATGCCCCTACGGTCTGAAGGTCCTGTCCAACGGAACTCTGACCAAGAAGATTACTGTTAAGGCAGCGGCTTTCTCTGAGTCTGCAAAGGAAAAAATCGAGCAGGCAGGCGGAAAGGCCGAGGTGGTGTAAGTGTTTAAGACACTGGCAAACGCATGGCGGATCGCTGATCTTCGGAAAAAGCTGATCTTCACCATGCTGGTGCTGCTGGTTTACAGAATCGGCAATGCCATTCCTGTTCCTTTTATTGATGTAGATATGTTGACAGAGTACTTCAACACTACCCTGTCCACAACCATCCTGGGTCTGTATAACGCAATGTCCGGCTCTGCCTTCTCTACGGCATCTGTGCTGGCACTGGGCATTCAGCCCTACATCAACTCTTCCATTATCATCCAGCTGCTGACTGTTGCCATTCCCGCTCTGGAGCGGATGGCGAAGGACGGCGGCGAGGA
>CAYLNV010000345.1:0-1281 GCA_964385085.1 uncultured Oscillospiraceae bacterium | reverse complement strand
TACTGGGCAAAGATGTTCGTGCTGTGCTTTTACACCATTTGGGTGGTCATGCCCTTTAAGATCCTGATCCTGACCGGTGCGCTGGCTTCGGTAAATCAGACCTATTACGATGCCGCCCGGATCGACAGCACACCCCGTCTGCGGGTATTTACGAAGATCACCCTGCCCATGATCTCGCCGTCTCTGTTTTACCTGATCATTACCGGCTTTATCGGTGCGTTCAAGGCTTATTCTGACGCGGTGGCTTTGTTTGGTACAGATCTGAACGCGGCAGGGATGAATACCATCGTTGGCTATGTTTATGATATGCTTTACGGCAACAGCGGCGGCTATCCGTCCTATGCTTCCGCAGCGGCAATGCTGCTGTTTGCGGTGGTGCTGACCATTACCTGCATTAACCTTTTGGTCAGCCGGAAGCATGTCCACTATCATTGAGGTAGAGATATGAGAAATTATGAAGATCTGGAACGCAATGCCAAATTGCGGCGCATCGTCCGGAATGTGATCATCTATACCTTTTTGACCCTTTGGGCTCTGCTGGTGCTGTTCCCCTTTTATTGGATGATCCTCAGCTCTGTAAAAAGCTACAGCGCTTATAATGCGGAGTTTATCCCTCAGCTTTATACCCTGTCGCCTACCTTTGAAAACTATGTGAATGTGTTTACCTCTGTTCCTTTGGCAGACTACCTTTTGAACACGGTGATCTTCACCCTGGCTACCACCGCTATGATGCTGGTGGTAACGGTTTTGGCGGCTTTGGCTTTGCCCGGCTGGATTTCAAGGGAAAGAACCTTGCCTTTACGGTGTTTTTGTCGCTGATGATGATCCCCAGCGAGCTGGTGGTCATCACCAACTTTGTAACCATTACGGAGCTTGATCTGCGGAACACCTTTATGGGTCTGATCCTGCCGTCGGTCGCTTCTGTGTTTTATATTTATCTGTTGAAGGAAAATTTTGCACAGATCCCTGACGAACTGTATTACGCGGCCAAGGTGGACGGCACTTCGGACCTGAAGTACCTGTTCCGGGTGATGATCCCCATTTGCCGCCCCACCCTGATCACCATTACGATCCTGAAAGTGATCGAGTGCTGGAACAGCTATGTGTGGCCAAGGCTCATCACCGACGATCAGGCCTATTTCCTGGTCTCCAACGGAATCCAGGAGATCCGGGAAAACGGACTGGGCCGGGAAAATATCCCTGCGATGATGGCGGCGGTGGTGGTCATTTCTGTGCCGCTGATCGTGCTGTTCCTGATCTTCCGCAAGAAGATCATGGCCG
>CAYLNV010000344.1:0-1298 GCA_964385085.1 uncultured Oscillospiraceae bacterium | reverse complement strand
TTACAACATCAAGTCGTTGCATTTTTTTATTATTAAATTTTTCATTCATAATACTGTTAGAACGTTGTAAATAACAATATTTTTGTTCGCTTCCAGTCGCAATAAGCCTACTCTTTATTAATACTTTATACAAAGTTGCCAAATCTTCATAATACATTCCAACTGGATATCTCACATCTATAAACAACTCTTTTTTATACATTTTCCCCCATGCACTCGGCACAATTGTTCTTTGATATAAAAGCTCATTTAATGCCTCTACCGTGTTGTAGATTTTTATTTCATTATCAACATCATCTACTGCATCTAATTCCGTATAAATTTTTTTAAAACTACATGTTGCAATATCAGCATCATTTTCTAACAAGATTTTTAATAGATATTCTATATAATCCTCTGTTACATAATCATCACTATCTATACAAGTTATATATTCACCCATTGCCATATCTAATCCGACATTACGAGCAGCACTTAAACCGCCATTCTTTGTATGTAATACCTTTATTCTTGAATCGATTCGTGCATATTCATCACAAATGTATCCACTATTATCAGTTGATCCATCATCAATCACTATAATTTCCAATTTATTATATGTCTGTCTAAGAACTGAATTTATACATCTACTCAAATATTCTTCAACATTATAGACCGGAATAATAACTGTTACTAATGAATCCTTCACTCTTTTTCTCCTTTAATCAATTAATTATCTATATCCGCTGGCTTAATTCCCTTTACAATACGCTCTAACTTCGTAAGAGTTTGTGAATGTAATGATATCCACAATATATAATCCAAACACTTCTCTGCTAAATATGCTGTAATCGACATTTTTTTACTTATCAGCGGAAGTAGTACCTTTGCTCTAATTTGCCCACTTATCACATATTTTTTTGCCTGAATACAATTATCAAAGTCTCTTTCATACATTGTTTCTTTACAAAAACTTTGTATATACTTAATATCTTTCTTTTTATATGGACTTGTAATAATATGAATCGCATCTAAGTATTGTTTACAAAACGTTACTTGTCTAAATAAATTTAACACTAACTTATCTGAAACACATCTACACACACACATTTCCATATCTTCATAACACTGTTTTTGTTTGTTTGCCAAATCTTCAACAAATTTATGTGCATACGTTTCTGACTGCAAATTTACATTCCAATAATATCCCACATATGATATAGTACTTGCCCTTTTTGTTCTACTTAAATTATCAATTTTCACTAACATATCATCTTCGAAGTTAACATATGCCCTGAATTTAAAATCATACTTCTTCC
>CAYLNV010000343.1:0-1300 GCA_964385085.1 uncultured Oscillospiraceae bacterium | reverse complement strand
GACACCCGAGGACGGGTGTCCCTACATTTGGCGGGCGGCAGGTCGCCCCTACAGCGGACACCCGAGGACGGGTGTCCCTACATTTGGCGGGCGGCAGGTCGCCCCTACAGCCCCATAAACAGAAATTTGATAATTTCAATGGCGCAGGTGGCTTTTCAGTTGAAAAACGCAAAAAATACATAGAATACACACAAATATTGCCTTGCCTATTAAATTCTCTTATGATAGAATAAAGAAAAAATCAATCAGGAGGTACACTATTTTGAATATCAAAAAACTCGTTTTCGACCTGGTGGGCTGCAAATGGAGCGGTCCTGTGGAAGAAATCGCAGCCAGCGATCTGATCGTAAAATTTGACGGTCAGAAGGCTACCATCGGCGCGAACACCATCCCTGCCATGGCCCGTGGCTATATGCTGCTGGCAAAGGCCATTGCCGAGGGCAAGACTCTGGACATCTGCCAGAAGGCGCACTTTAAGACCATCGGTGTGATGCTGGACGTTTCCCGGGGCGGTGTTATGAAGGTCAGCTCTGTCAAGAAGTACATTGACTACATGGTGGCTCACGGCATGAATATGCTCATGCTGTACGCTGAGGATGTTTATGAGGTTGAGGGCTATCCCTACTTCGGCTATCAGCGCGGTCGCTACACCCTCAAGGAGCTGCAGGAGATCGACGACTATGCCGACTCTCTGGGTGTTGAGGTCATCCCCTGCATCCAGACCTTCGGTCATATGGAGCAGTTCCTGCGCTACCCCTCCAGCTCCGATGTGAAGGACAGCGCTTCTGTGCTGCTGGCTGGCGAGGAAAAGACCTACGATCTGATCGAGGCCTGTGTCGCTACCTGCCGTAAGGCATTCCGCTCCAACCGTCTGCACATCGGCTGCGACGAGACCCGGGGTCTGGGTCTGGGCGAGTACTTAAACCGCAACGGTTATCAGGACCGCTTCACCATTTTTAACTCCCACATTCAGCGGGTCACTGAGATCTGTGCAAAATACAACTACCGCCCCATGATGTGGAGCGATATGTACTTCACCCTGGTGAATGCCCATGGTGTGAAGGACTACGATCCTTCCCTGATCGTGCCTCAGTACGCAGTTGATGCTATGCCCGATTGCGATATGTGCTTCTGGGATTACTACAACCTGGATAACGACTTCTACCGCATCAACATCGAGAAGCACAAGACCTTTGACCGTCCTGTGGTCTTTGCCGGCGGCATCTGCACCTTCGACGGTATGGTCCCCAACTTCACCCACACCTACAACGCTATGAAGCCCGCTATGGAGGAGTGCCTG
>CAYLNV010000342.1:0-1306 GCA_964385085.1 uncultured Oscillospiraceae bacterium | reverse complement strand
GCTTCATCACCTGAATATTACATACATCGATCATAAGCAAACCTCATACCTATATTTGTTGCCGCACAAGCAAAATAACTGCCTTTGTGCTGTCATTATAACAACACAAAGGCAGTTTTGCAATCCATATTATCGCCAGTTGGCATCGCCCAGGAAGTAGACTGTGCAATCACGCACACCAAACTGGAAGAACTCCGGGTCAGTTTCAAAATACAGATCCAGGCGGTTATTCTTGATCGCACCGCCGCAATCCTCTGCAGTGCTGACACCATAGATGTAAGCGCCATCGTTGGACACGATGAACATCCGGGTGCCATAGGGGATCACCGTGGGATCTACTGCGACCACACCGGGACGCACATGAGAGCCGGTCGCTGTGATCTCATCACAGCCCTCGTTATATTGGCTGTAGCCTGTGGCAATGAACTGTGCCGTTCTGGTATAGGTCAGGACCTCGCCGGTGGGCAGAACGATCACACCGTCGCCAATAAGGACCTGGTTGCTGTCGCCGCCAACATCCTCGCCTGTACCCACAGCAACCACCTGATTCACAGGCTGCTGCAGCACCGTTTCTTCCACTACTGTGCGGCTCTGCTCCTGCATATTCTCATACACGACATCTGCCTTGCACAGCATTTGACCGTTCGCACCCCGGGTGATCACCCGCTCCTGCCCCTCCTCCATGGTGGGGTCATAGCAGTAAGTGATCTCGTAGGGTACTTCAACGGTGTAGGTCTCAGACTGGTGGATCACATAATCCACAGTCAGGTCCATGCCGTCATAGGTGGCAGCATCCAGCGCCTCAGAGACCTGATAATCGTCATTTGCGGGAACACCCAGACGCTCCAGAAGCGCCCCGACCGATTCACCGGTGCTGGTGGTCTCCACAGTTTCACCGCAGACCTGAACCGTGATCTGCTGTGCCCGCTGTACGGTGATCTCACCGCCGGTCCAGTTGGCCTGTGTGGTGTAGGAATCTTCTGCGTTCAGAAGGAAGCCAGCCTCGGAGAGGACTGTTTCCGGGTTGGATGCATAGGTGGTATGCACCGTTACCTGATCGCCATCGGTAATCACGTATGTATTCTGTGCAAACGCCGGTGTTGCCAGCAGACTGGACATTGAGAAAATGATCATAAGCATGGCAGTGATCCGGGTAAGCCGTTTGTTTCTGTTGATCGAAATAAGCTGCAAGAAATAGACCTCCTTTCGCAAAGTTTCATCCACTCTTCCGCCAAAAAAGCGGTATCAATTGGTAACAAAGAAAAACAATCCTGAAAAGGACTGTACGCTTATTATAACAATTATT
>CAYLNV010000341.1:0-1312 GCA_964385085.1 uncultured Oscillospiraceae bacterium | reverse complement strand
GTCTTTATCTAACTTTCTGTTTTAATATTTGTATGATAACATAAATATTATATATCTTAAATCTTTTTAATTAATATTCGATAAAAAAACTACCCAGCTTCTTTTTCTTTTCAATATATTTTTCCATTAAATCTTGATTATTATATTCTTTTGGATAGAGTTCTTTTCCAAATCTGTTTATTATGTCAGCGGTTGTTCTTCCACTTAATGACATAAAAAGTAATTCATTATATAAATCAGTATATGATGAATTGTTGATTTCTTTTCTTGCTGCTGTATTAGTTAAATTTTTTCTTAGCCATACATCTTTATCAGATGTTTCATATAATAGTTGTCTGTTATATAAATTACATGGTTTGTATATTTGCCGTAAAAACTTTTGGTCTTCAAAATTAGTATGAGATGTTACAATCTCTCTTAAATGATATTTTTTATCTGAAAATGGTAATTTTATATATGAACATAAAACATTGTGATATCCAATTTCATAACATCCCCAAGTATCACAAGTAAAATTTAGGTTAAACACTGATTTGCTTTTATTATAAAAACATGCATTCTCCTTATCTATGCAAATAAACATTCTTTGTGGATATAACTGATATTGTTCGTATTCAAACAATACTCTAATGTTATTCTTTTTAAATTCTTCTGCAAGTAAATAGACTTCTTCATAATTTACATGTATTTGAATCTCTAAATTATTAAAATTACACCATTGCAAACTTAATTTTTCTGTTTTATATTTTTCCTTAAATGAATCATATTTTGAAATAAGTTCTGAAAAGGTTTTTGCTTTATTTAAACACTCATTATTGTAATTCCAAATGATTTGAATAGATTTTTCTTTAATTTCTTCTAACATATTAATATTTATATTATTCCATTTTTCATTTTTTGTTGGAACAAAAGGTATCCTAAGTAATCCTTGTCTATTTTCTCTAGGATCAAATATTAACAATAAATATTTTATACCTTTATACATTCCAAACGGCTCGTTAAATAACTCTATTCCTATCCAAATACTATTCTGTGGTTTTAAAAAAATTCTGCAAATATTTTGCTTCTCATATTCAAGATAATGCTCTATGTTGCTTTTTTTTAATTCTTTAATAAAGGTTTCTATTTCTTTGTTTGTCATTTATTTTTCCTTTCTAAAAAAAGGTTTACATCTCTCGATGCAAACCTTTAAATAATTAATTAGTTGGTTTATAGTTTGGCACTAAATAATCATCCCAATAATCATCTGGAGCAAAAGCTGTTGGATGTTCTTCATCAAAGTTTTCTTTAACGTTAAATCCATTCTTTTCAC
>CAYLNV010000340.1:0-1317 GCA_964385085.1 uncultured Oscillospiraceae bacterium | reverse complement strand
GCCATAGATTCGCCCGCAAAAGCAGCTTCCAGATTCTTTTCGGTCTGTGTTCCTGCGTATTTGTTTGCCATGTTGTTTCCTCCTAAGTGTATTGTGATCTATTGCTCACTATATCATGGTGAAGCCGGATTTTCAAGTGGTCAATTCAGCAAATACACACCAAAATTCAGATATCCTGCAAATGTAACCCACAGCAGGTATGGGATCAGCAGGTCTCCTGCCAGCTTGTCCAATTTTGAAAACTGCTGCATGGTCAGGTAGATCAGCACCCATAGCGCGACCAGCACAATAAAGGCAACCAGATACCACGCAAGGCCAAAGAACAGCAACGGCCACAGGAAGTTCAGCGCAAGCTGCGCGCCATAGAACCGCAGGGCCTTTTGGATCGCAGCCTGCTCCTCACCGGACACCGACACCCGGTATGCCGCATAGCCCATCAGCAGGTACAGCACCGACCAAACGACCGGAAAGATCCAGCCCGGCGGCGACAACGGGGGCTGATTCAGGATCTTATAATCCCCCATACCGCCGCTTAACAGCGCGCTGATCCCGCCAACAGCCAGGGGCAGTGCCAGATTTATCAGCAGTTTTTTTAGATTTCCTTTCATAGATATCCCTCCTGAGGATACTCTATGTGAACCGGCAGGAAGAAATCTATCGAATTTATGGTTGTCAGACAAATAAATTGGGATTATAATGTGGGAGGAGGGATGTATAATGGGATGTAACAATTGCAGCGGCTGCAACGGCTGCGGTGGCTGCGGTGGCTGCGGTGCCATGCTGGAGCTGACACCGGGAGAAGTCGATATGTTAAAAGCGCTGGGGCAGTTTTCTTTTCTGCCGGTCGCACGGCGGGTCGATGATATGACCCCGGTGTATCTGGAGGAGCAGGATCACACAAAGGAAGAATACAGCTTGATCCTGCAGTGCCTGGAAAAGAAAAGCCTGATCAGCATTGATTATTCCGCTCCGTTGGCGGGCGCGGATATGTCGGCCTATGCAGATCATCCTGTCCACGGAAGTATGGCACTGACCCAGCGTGGACTTGCGGTGCTGGAGCTTATGGAGGTTCAGGGTTTTGTGCCCGAAAGCAAATAAAGTGCTTGACAGAATTTGCGGATAATGGTATAATTCCCATTGCTACGGCATCAGGCACGAGCGAACTTATGGGCCCTTAGCTCAGTTGGTTAGAGCCTCCGGCTCATAACCGGATAGTCCCGGGTTCGAATCCCTGAGGGCCCACCAGCTACAATCAGGCTTCGGCCTTTTATATATAGGGGTATAGCTCAATTGGTAGAGCGGCGGTCTCCAAAACCG
>CAYLNV010000339.1:0-1319 GCA_964385085.1 uncultured Oscillospiraceae bacterium | reverse complement strand
AGACCCCAGACCACGATGGAGGGGTGGTTATAATTCTGGACGATCAGCTCCTTCATCTGGCTGACGGTGTTCTCCCGGCCGGTGGGCATATGCTGGGAAATATAGGGGATCTCTGCCCAGATCACAAGGCCCTTTTCATCGCACAGGTCATAGAAGTACTGATCGTGCTGATAGTGGGCAAGGCGAATGGTGGTTGCACCCATCTCACAGATCAGGTCCATATCCTCTTCGTGATGCTCGGGAAGCAAAGCGTTGCCGATGCCCCAGCGGTCCTGATGGCGGCTGACACCCCGCAGGGGATAGCTTTCACCATTGAGAATAAAGCCCTTGTCGGGGTCAATTTCAAAGCTGCGGCAGCCAAAGCGGGTGCAGACACTGTCGATGACCTTGCCGTTTTCCACCAGCTCTGCCTCTACACAATACAGGTAGGGATCTTTCCGTCCGTTCCACAGGCGGACATTTTCGATGGTATAGGAGATCTTGCCCTCAGCGCTTTCCACAGTGCCCAGTGCATTTTCTTCCTGATCGTAGAAGGTGTAGCGGACGCTCTGACCCATTTTGGAATTTGTAACATAGGTCTGCACTTCCACATTTGCATTCTTACCGTCCACCACAGGGGTAACCTGGATGCCGGGGCCGCCATAGTAGTCCAGGTCAAAGTGGCTCTCGGAAACGCAGATGATGTTCACATCCCGGTACAGACCGCCATAGAAGGTGAAGTCTGCCATCTGGGGATACACCCGGTCATTGGGCGCGTTGTCCACCGCCAGTACGATCAGGGTCTTCTGCTGGAGCTTCTCGGTAATATCCACGCGCCAGGCAGAGTAGCCGCCGTGGTGGGTCGCCAGCTTCTCGCCGCCTACATACAGGTCAGCAGAGGAGTTTGCGCCGTTGACCTCGATATAGTAACGGTCGCTTTCCGGCAGGTCCTCCTTATCCAGCTCATGGACATAGTAGGCAGTGCCGCGCCAATAGTCATTGCCGCCGTCCTGGCCGTCGATATCATTCCAGCTATGGGGCAGATTCACAAAATTCCATTTCGTATCAATGGCGGTGGGGACTGCGGTCGCTTCCTTGGAAAAAGCCCACTTGCGGTTAATGTTAACGATCGTTCTCAATTTCATTTCCTCCTTGAAAGTAAGGTTCTCTGCCGTTATTATAATAGAATTCCCATAGGATTGGAAGCAGAAAAATAAAAACTTTTTATGAAAGTTTTGGCGCTTGGCAAATTTTCCTGTTGTAAACTCAGCAAAATCGTACTATAATGACATTGGTTGCAAATGGGATGGGGCTACCCTGTCTACATCTTATAAAGTTTA
>CAYLNV010000338.1:0-1327 GCA_964385085.1 uncultured Oscillospiraceae bacterium | reverse complement strand
ATGACCTGAAGAATAACACCAAGCTTCATATGCTTCAACACCGCTTCCATATCCCCAAGCTAAACATTCATGTTCTTCTTCTCCATGATCAAAATTTAAGGCTGCTTCAGTGGCTCTGCTTATAGCCTTTGTAGTAAGACTATCATTTTTATTAAGTGCTGCGACATTTGTTCCACCAATTATATTACCAAATGGATCTCTTATAATAGTTTCAGTTGCTTTTCTTGATTCATTAATCCAATACCAAAGATTTTCAGCTTCTGCATCATCAAAGTATCCCCAGACTTCACCGTATTTGTATTCAGTAATACCAGTAGCACCACAAGTGCATTTCATGGTTCTTGTATCGCCATTAATACTCCAAGAATAACTATGAGTTCCGTTTGCTGCAATTGCTTCAACAGAAGTTTCTACACCACAAACAGAACATACCTTATGTTTAGAACCATTTGTACTACAAGTAGCCTCTTTTGTTACAATCCAATCACCAGGAGTATGACCTGTTTTAGCGATTGTTTCTGATTTAAGTTGTACTCCACAAGTAGTACATTTCTTAACCTTAGTACCCTCCATCTTACAGTTAGCATTCTTTGTAACTTCCCAGCTACCTTCTTTATGTCCTAGCTTTGTAATAGTAGCACTCTCCATGTTAGTGCCACAAATTGAACAGTTCTTAACCTTTGTGCCATCAGATGTACAAGTAGCTTCTTTGGTTGTTTTCCATTCACCAGCAACATGTGCTGTTTTGTCAATATCTTTGGTATAACTTGAACCACAAGAACATGTGTAAGTCTTTACACCGTTAGATGTACAGCTAGCAGGAGTTGTTACAGTAGCAGTATATGAGTGAGTATGTGATTCTTCTGTAGTAGTATTAGAAGGCGTTTCTGTATTAGCTGGAACCTCCTCTTCCTTTTCTACTACTGCACTACCATCATTGTTAATAGTAATTTCTGTGCCATCCTCTGTGGTATATGTAGTAGAACCATCAGCATTTTCCTTTTTCTGTGTTTTTTCAGAGTTCTTGTCCACTACAATTTCTTCACCAGAATCAGTGGTAACAGTAATACTACCATCTTTACTCTCGCTAGTTGTAGCATCTTCTTCCACATTGATGATTTCCATCAAAACATCTTCCGAGTCTTTTGCAACCTCATTTTCTGTAGATTCCACATCATTAAGGCTTGTCTTTGTTCCACAGCCAACCATTGTTAAAACAAGTAACGTCATCATTAATAAGTATAAAATTTTTTTTCTCATTTTTGTCTACCTCCTTTTACTTAATTTGCAAAAAGTCAAGCTTTTTGCATTATATTTTTTAACTTAC
>CAYLNV010000337.1:0-1335 GCA_964385085.1 uncultured Oscillospiraceae bacterium | reverse complement strand
GGGAGGATGAGACGGAACTTTTGATCCGTGTTCTGTCCTTTGGACCGGTTCTGAAAGTCATTTTCCCGGATGATTTTATAAAAAAGCTGTGCGATCGGCTCGAAAAACAAAAAAATCTGCGAACTCAGACCTAAAAATCTGGGTTCGCAACTTTTTTTCCACGATTTTCTATTTCAGAAAGTGTATGATGCACTTGTAAGTGATGCCCATCATCCGGATTCCCCACTGCACGGGGATGATTCGGCACAGTTACAAATATAACATATGGTCACTTGAGCGCCGTCTTATGGTGGGAGATCCCAGGATCTGGGACGGAAGAGCCCGGAACGACGAGCCATCTGTTTCACAAAGGCACCAACAGCAACCGTACTGTGGCTAAGTTTGGTATAGCGCCTGATTTCGGGTCAGGAGGTCGTGGGTTCGAATCCCACCGATAAATGGTGCCTTGTCAACTCAATAAAGGTACCGACAGCAACTTTACTGAATAGCTAAGAGGTTAAAGCAGCGGATTCATAATCCGAAGTCGCGGGTTCGACTCCCGTTTCACAATGGTACCTTGTAACCCTCTATTGACCGCTTCATAATGATTCGGCATCCTCAAGTACATTGACTGACACTCTCAGAATTTGCCCAGCTCTTTACAGCGTTCCGCTGACTGATGCAGGGACTTTTGAACGAGGACTCGGGCCGTATGATGAAAAAGCACATACAGCAATGTTTATCTATTTACTTAAGTATTGATCGAACATAGAAATGCCAACTTTGGCAGGTGCTTTGGGTCAACCTTATCAACAAAGATGCCGCCAGCATTGTTTGAGGGACAGGATACCCTTCCCAAAGGGCCCTGATAAAAACGGCATCTTGTAAAAAAGGCGCTGCCAGCAGCATATCTCCTCCACCTTTTATTTGTACTGATTGGAAAAAGTACACAGCGCCTTGCTCAATTGAAAGATGCGAACAGCAACCCAGCGAGAATAATCGGCTAATAACCGGTGGTAGCTAAAACGCATCTTGAAAAGGCACGAACAGCATAATTGCAGCTTGTCGGGTAAGTTCTGACCCAACTCATTTAGAGTTGAAATTCATGCCGTCCTTCGGGACCGTGCCTTGTTCGTCAATAAAGATGCGGACAGCAACGCTTAAGGATCTGACTGTTAACCAGAATTGCCTGAACGCAACGCATCTTGTATAAAGGCACATACAGCGTTTACTTGCTTCTGCAAACGTCGATAAGATGATTATCCTGTGCATTCCGCACAGTGCTGCTTCCCCTTGTGGGGTGTGCCTTGACCTAAAAAATAATCATCCTAAGGAGGGATTTTCATGTTAGAATAT
>CAYLNV010000336.1:0-1345 GCA_964385085.1 uncultured Oscillospiraceae bacterium | reverse complement strand
GATTTTTATACACAAACAATTCCAATTACAGAGCATTCTTTGAATGCTGGTGAATGTACAAATTGTAATTATTCAGTTGCAGGACTTTATGATGCAGATGGAGTGATGCTTTGTAGTTACGAAGAAAGCGGAATTGACGCAGACAAAAACTATAACAATGCAGGTGGAGATGATGTGGATTGGTATAGAAATTCTACAACTTCTGGATATTATGTACTAAAAAATTTATATCCAACAGCAACAAAAGTTGTTTTACCAAACACAGTACAAAAAATTGGAGACTACGCTTTTACATTATGTGAAAACTTAACAATTATATCAATTCCAGAAACAGTACAATCAATAGGGAAAATGGCATTTTCTAATACAGGTTTAACAAGTATAACAATTCCAAATAATGTAGAAACAATTGGAGATTCTGCATTTAATTATTGTAAAAAATTAACAACCATTACAATACCAACATCAGTAACAAGAATTGGAGATTCTGCATTTAATTATTGTGAAAACTTAATGGGTATTACAATACCTGCATCAGTAACAACAATTGGAAAGGCTGCCTTTTACTATTGTAAAAACTTAACAAGTATTTCTGTCTTAGAAGGAAATCCTTCATATGATAGTAGGAATAACTGCAATGCAATTATTGAAACAGCTACCAATACTCTTATTGTTGGATGCAAAAATACAATTATACCAGCATCAGTAACAACAATTGGAGAAACTGCTTTTTACAGTTGTTCAGGATTAAAAAATATTACAATACCTACATCAGTTACTTCTATTGAAAAACAAGCATTTGCTTATTCAGGATTAACAAGTATTACAATCCCAGCATCAGTAACAACAATTGGAGATTATGCATTTAATGCGTGTGGAGGAATAACCACCATCACTATACCTGAATCAGTAAAATCAATTGGTAATTATGCATTTACTGGTTGTTATTTAACTAATATAATTTACAAAAACACAACATATACTGACGTTTCAAAGTTAACAACCACATTAAAAAATAATGGTGTAACAGTAGGAACAAACCCATTTAGTATATATACCTTCACTGATTAATTTATAAAAAGCTCTCTCCTGAGAGCTTTTTTTGTTTCATTCGTAGAGTTGAAACAAAAAAATTTCAGCGTATAAACGACAAATTTCGACAAAAGGAAAATTTTATTGAAAATATTTTATATTGCTTTGCAAAATTATCGACTACGCTGAAACTAGAAAACTGCCAGAGGCGGTTAGCTGTTAAGTGTTATAATTTTTGATGCTGAAAACCACCAACACTTAACAGCTAACCGACGTTAAACACTAGAATTTGTGGTGGCTGGAGAAAAATTAA
>CAYLNV010000335.1:0-1345 GCA_964385085.1 uncultured Oscillospiraceae bacterium | reverse complement strand
TCTAAAAGCCTTGCAGCACAACGACTTTTCACATTTTGCTCAGGGCTATTATTATTTTGGTAAAGGGAGGTGTATAAATGGATTTTTCCAACAGATTGCGGGATATCAGAAAATTAAATGGACTCAGTCAGCAACAGCTTGCGGATCTGATCGGGGTTTCAAGACAAACACTTTCCAAATGGGAAACGGGAGTGGCATTGCCGGATGTAGATAACCTGATATCTTTAGCAGAAGCATTGCATGTCACGACGGATTATATGTTGGTGCGTGAAGAAAAAATAGACAGCAATAATCCCAGGAGCGCATGCAGGAGATTGCGTAAAAAGTATGATCATACATATGAATTGATTGGATATTTTGTTGCTGTAATTGTTCTTGTAATCGCGCTTGTTGGATGCGCCATCACGAACTCGAACAAAGCTGATGTATACATCAAACCAGGAGAATCATACGAACCGGCCGGAACGTGCGACATATCAAGAGAATTGATGGATTAATTTATATGGAGGTAGTGCAAAGAAAATAGGTAGAAAGTTGATATCTCTAGCGATGATCTTGCTGTGCATTTTTTCCAATGTGGTAATTTGTTTTGCTGCTGAGCCTGCGAATGGGGGAGAAAACTCGCAAGACAAAAATATAGAATTACGCATTCCTCTAGGTGAATGTGGCTATGTAACAATCGAAGTGCCTGTTGAGCTTGTCGGAATTATTCCAGAAGAAAATATAAGAGATCTTGTTAATTCGCCAGATATAAAGGCAGGCGACAGAATCATTGTCTGTGACTATATTACTTGTGAAAATCAGGTGGAACAGAGTATTTTAAACTCGGCAAGGTCCGGCGATATTATGTATATCTACAAAAATTACAAGGAATATGGACCTGAATATTTGTCGGGGGATGTGAAATATCTCAGTCTTTCGAAGGGGATGACATACTCATATTCACAAGAGAAAAACATAGAATTTGGTACAACTTTTCCGGGAATTAAGCCGTTTACTACAACTGGTATTGCAGTTACATATTCGTACAAAATCGCAACAACCGTTACTTTTTCCGGCCCTGGAGAGGATTCGCCCTATACAACGCGAGACTTCAGATTGAAGGTATATAGCAGTGATGTGTCTTGGACGCAGGAACGATATTTGTATTCTATGCTTGAATCGACCAGGTCTGGAACTTCAATAGAAGTGGTAAATGTTATCCCCTATATTCATGATTATACCGTATCGTAGCTTTAACAATAAAGATAACTGTAATACGGAGAGTTTACTGCGTCGCGAGATGAAATCAGCTCCATCGAGGAATTCTCTCTGGCATGTCCCAAGGCTTCCAAGACCCATATCC
>CAYLNV010000334.1:0-1358 GCA_964385085.1 uncultured Oscillospiraceae bacterium | reverse complement strand
GACAAATTCAAAATAGTTATTTTCCTGGGCTGCCTGCTGTGCCTTGGCGGCTGCCAGACGGGCAACGGTCAGGATCGTACCTTCCGCAGGCTTCATAACTGCCTTATAAGCAGCGTCCACACCCTCTTGCAGGGCGGCTGCCCACAGCACACCGTCGCAATCCTCAGCGCCCTTCAGCTTCCGGGAAATGCCCCGCAGCAGCAAAGACAGGATCACGCCGGAGTTACCTCTGGCGCCCCGCAGCATAGCAGAAGCAGAAATGGCCGCGGCCTTTTCCAGTGTGGGGTCCTCTGCCTTGCGCAGATCGGAAGCTGCAGCATTGATGGTCATGGACATATTGGTGCCGGTATCACCATCGGGAACCGGGAACACATTGAGCTCATTGAGCTTTTGCTTGTTTATCTCTATGGAAGCCGCCGCGCTGATCATCAGTCTGCGGAAATCGGCTCCGTTAATTGTCTGACGCACTTACCGTTACCTCCGTATCATCCAATACTCATGGAATCGACATAAACATTGACAGCACGGACCTCCGTACCGGTGGTCTGATTGACCACATAGCGGACCTCAGAAATGATGGAATTGGCAACGGCTGTCAGATTGACACCGTGGTCCACCATAATGTGCAGATCGATGGAAATAGAATCATCCTCATGGAATTCCACACGGACACCCTTGCCCATGGATTCCTTGCGCAGAAGATGGTACACACCGTCGGTAACGGAGCGGGCAGCCATGCCCTTGACACCGAAGCAGTTAGATGCGGCTGTGCCTGCGATATCCACATAGACACTGGCGCTCACATTTACGCTTCCGTTTTCTGTATCGTGACGAATCATAATTCATATCCTCCTATATTAATATGTGGGTTTTCGGCGGGAGCAAGCCCCAATGCCACGCTTGTCATTCCGAGACCAGTTCGCACACTGGTCGCGGGAATCTCCGGTGTATCATTCCCGGGAGATCGCGAACCTTATGACATTGCAGCAAGACCCGCCCCACTTTTTTAGATCATACTGGCTTCCCAGCAATCAGGGGCAGTCAGACCCATCATTTCCACCACAGTGGGGGCAACATTGGCAAGGCCGTATGCGCCGTCCTTGATGGTCCAGGTCTTGTCGGTATCGTAGATGATAAAGGGAACGGGGTTCAGGGAATGGGCCGTCCGCACGGAGGTCTTGCCCTTCTTGGTCTCGGTCATCTGGTCGGCATTGCCGTGGTCTGCAGTGATCAGGACCGTGTAGCCGTACTTGTCGGCGGCCTCCAGAATGGCCTTCAGACCGTTATCCACACACTCCATAGCATACACCACCGCGTCCATAACACCGGTGTGGCCCACCATATCGCCGTTGGGATAG
>CAYLNV010000333.1:0-1370 GCA_964385085.1 uncultured Oscillospiraceae bacterium | reverse complement strand
TCCGGAAGCCTAAGGAGATTGCCACGTCCCTTCGCTCCTCGCAATGACAGAAGAAGTTAGGAGGCGCAGCCAATATGCAAAAGAAGGTCCCCCAGCGGCAGTGTATGGGCTGCCGTGAACGAAAAGAAAAAAGAGCGCTGATCCGGGTGGTCCGGTGTACTGACGGTCAGGTTCAGCTTGACTTCAGCGGCAAGCTCAATGGCCGGGGTGCTTACCTGTGTCCCGATCCGGAGTGCCTGAAAAAAGCCCAAAAGGCCAAATCTCTGGAGCGGAGCTTGGAAGTCCCCATCCCTGAAGAGGTTTATGCACGGCTCTCAAAGGAAATGGAGGGCAGTGTCCATGGATAAAGCGCTGAATTATATGTCCCTGGCACGGAAGGCCGGCCGCATCGAGCTGGGCGAAGAGCCTGCAGGCAGTGCCGCCCGGGCACAGCATGCCCGCCTGATCGTGGTGGCAAGCGATGCCTCGGACCATACCTGGCGCAGAGCGAAAAGCTTTGTGGCCGGTACCGATCAGCAATGTATAAAAGTTCCCTTTACTAAGGATCAGCTTGGTCTGGCCATTGGCCGCACCAGCCTGGCCCTGGCCGCATTTACAGACCCGGCATTGGCGCTGGCCTTTGTAAAGGCCCTGCCCCGGCAGGAAGCCTATGGGGCTGTGCTGGAAAGTCTGGATAAGCGCACCCGGCGCATCCAGAGCCGGCAGCAGGAGGCCAAGGCTCACCTGCGCAATAAGGCCCTGGGCCGGAAGCGTCGTGGAAGCGGAACAAAAAAGGAAGATTGATTTCGGAGGTGCGTAGTATATGAGTTTAGTGAAGTATCGATTGAAAGAGGTTGCAGCAGATTTCTCCGTTGCGCCCAAGGAAATTGCAGAGATCATGGAGGCTTTCTTTGAAAAGCCCAAGTCCAATACCCAGGTCCTGACTGAGGATGAATTGAACGTTATCTTTGATGTGATGACCCAGAAGCATCCCATCGACTCTTTGGAGAAGGTGTTTGCGGTCCAGCCTAAGCCCAAGGCTGAGCCTGCCCCGGAGGAAGCGCCCAAGCAGGATGAAAAGAAGCCTGAAGCGCCCAAGACCGCTGCGCCTGTAAAGGAAGCGCCCAAAAAGACCGAGCCCCAGAAGCCCGCAAAGCCGGCTGAGCCGGAGCGCAAGCGGGAGCGCCGTGTGGTGGATACCTCTGCGGTGCAGGTCAATACCAACCGGTTTGACGACCGGGTGGACGATCTTGTTTCCGAGCGTGTCCAGAATTATCAGGGCGGCAAGCAGCGTATTGGCGGCAAGAAGGGCCAGCAGCAGAACCGCAAGGACAATAAGTTCAAGGGCAACAAGGCCCGCAACGAGGAGCAGGAGAAGCTGCGCCGTCTGC
>CAYLNV010000332.1:0-1371 GCA_964385085.1 uncultured Oscillospiraceae bacterium | reverse complement strand
TCGCTGCTATGAACCCCAAGTACTGGGATAAGGCTCAGGTTCCTCAGGCTGATGTGGACAAGGAGCTGGCTGTTCAGGTAGCGCTGATGGACAACGATCCCAAGATGGCAAGCAAGCCCGCTGCTGTTAAGGAGAAGATCGCTGCCGGTAAGATCAACGCTTTCTACAAGGAAAGCTGCCTGCTGCAGCAGGACTTCGTCCGCTCCGACCTGTTTAAGGGCGATGTGGCCGGCTATATTGCCGACGCTGCCAAGAAGCTGGGCGGCAATGTGAAGTTTGTCAATGCGATCCACTACATCAAGGGTGAAGGCATTGAGAAGAAGGAAGAGAACTTCGCTGCTGAGGTCGCTGCTCAGATCGCTGGCTCCAAGTAATTCGATTTTATGTAAAACCGGAATAGAAAGACCCGCTGCTTTTAGGCAGCGGGTCTTTCTGCGAAAGGGATAAAAGAAGAGAGGTAGAAAAGAGAATTTGCGATGGAAAGGAAACGCGGCTCACGGCTTCCGCGTCCTTTCTGTAAATAGAATACAGGATCCTTTTGAACGGGCGGTGAAGGGAATGAAAACAAAAAACGACAAATTTGTAAACAAAACAAAATTATGTAAACCATATAAGCAAACAAACAGCGTCGGCATTGCCGACGCTGTCGTTCTACAAGCTTTATTAGCCTTCTGCGCGCATCTGAGCGAAGCACTCGCTGCAGTATACGGGACGGTCGGTCTTGGGCTCGAAGGGAACCTTTGCCTCACCGCCGCAACGGGCGCAGGTAGCAGTGAAGAACTCACGGGGGCCACGGGCGCTGTTCTTGCGAGCGTCACGGCAAGCCTTGCAGCGCTGGGGCTCGTTCTGGAAGCCGCGCTCTGCGTAGAACTCCTGCTCACCGGCGGTGAACACGAACTCGTTGCCGCACTCTTTGCAAACTAAAGTCTTGTCTTCGTACATTGGATTTTACCTCTCTTCGGTTAGATGATGCCCCGTGAAAGCCCAACAAGTTGTCTGGTTGTAACGCAGGGTCAAGGATAGTGGCAATACATTACCACAATTCGGATTATACACAAACAGGTATGTTTTGTCAATCCTTTATGAAAATTTATTTCCAAAAATTTGGTATTTATGCATTTTTCCAATAAAAAATGCGCTATAGGGCAAATTGTGTCTGCCCATCATAGGGGATATGCATGTGCTCGTATGCCAGCGCAGTAACGCAGCGCCCCCGGGGTGTGCGGGTCAAAAAACCAAGCTGCATGAGATACGGCTCGTACACATCCTCCAATGTAACCGCTTCTTCGCCAATGGTGGCTGCCAACGTCTCCAGACCCACCGGGCCGCCGCCGTAGTTGCGGATAATGGCGGTGAGCATCCGGCGGTCGA
>CAYLNV010000331.1:0-1386 GCA_964385085.1 uncultured Oscillospiraceae bacterium | reverse complement strand
CGCAGGACCAGGGCTCCTGTCTGCCGTCAAAGACCATCATCACGATCTTGCCGGTTTTGGTAACACCGATGGCAGTACGGCTTGCGCGATTATCGCCGGTAGCAACGATCTGTCCATCACGGATCAGCGTAGCACCGAAGCCTGCCACACCGTCACGGAGCTGACCTCTGTAAATGTTGTTGTAATCCTCAGCAGTGCCGAATATGATCTGGCCGTCCTTGGTAACACCAAAGAAGCCGCTGCTGTTGACACCTTGGTACTCAACACCGCCCATGACCAGCAGGCCGGAAGGCTCACCGGTGGTCATATTGAAGCCGGAAGCGTTGGTGCTTACGATCACATTGTAGTTGGGGATGTAATACTCGCTTTCAGGGTTGCCGTACTTCTCCTGTGCGGCATTTGCCTGATCCAGAACACGCTGCATAGCCCAGCCTGCCGCAGGATCGTTGTTGTTGTAGTTTACAAAGATATCCACATCGTCTCTGGTAACGTCTGCGGTGGCCACATAGTAGACCATCTGCTTGCCATCGGCAGAGGTTGCCATCTTGATCTCCTGGGTAATGCCGGGGGCCAGGGTATCAAAGGTGCTGGAGAATACGGTGAAGTAGGGGTTCTCAACAGAATCCACATAGTCGCCTGCCAGTTCACAGACATAATCTGCAAAGGCATAGCAGACAGCGATCCGCAGATCATCCAGATTGTCCACATCAAATTCTCTTGTGCCTTCCAGCGTGCTGATGACCCGGTTGCCGGTGTATGCCTTGTAGACAGCATCCCGGACATTGCTCCGGTTGCTGACACCGTCCAGACGGTTTCTCAGGAAGTAATCTGCACGGGCCTCCTGGGTCAGGTCCTCGGTAAAGTAGGCCATAAAGATCTCTGCCATACAGCCGTTGTAATACTCTGCTGCATACAGTTGATCCATAATATAGATGGCATCCAGGTCGCCATCGATATCCAACTGGTTCATTGCAGACTGTGAGGGATCGTCAGGAGTCTTGCCCAGATAGTTTGCCCTGATCTCGGCAGCCATTTCCTCCACAGTGCCGCTGACATTGCTGATGGCAGAGAAGCCCATCAGGTCCACCAGATCACCTGCCCAGCCTGCCACATCCGCGTGGTTCTGGCTGGTCATATTGTGGTAGGTAATGTCCATCGTGCCAAAGAGGTGGCCGAAGTCAGCCATGTCGCCGTTGGGCAGCTCGAAGGTTTTAATATCCTTCATGTTGGTGAAGCAGAGCATCTCCTCAGGAACACCGATCTCAGCGTTGACCATGTCTTCCATCTGGGAAACATAATCCGCAAAGCCCTCGTCCTCGTAGCCTGCCATAATGCCCCAGGAGCCGGAGTTATAGCGCTCCACACCGGTACGGATGTACTTGATGA
>CAYLNV010000330.1:0-1389 GCA_964385085.1 uncultured Oscillospiraceae bacterium | reverse complement strand
GGGGCAGGACCAAATTGATATTCTGGCGGCCGTTATAGAAGAACAGGTAGGTAAGACCAAAGCTCAGCAGCATCAGCCATGCGTATTTCTTGAATTTTGCGAAATCTTCTGAACTATAACCGTAAGTCCAGGTTTCTTTTTTTGCTTTCAGTTTCAAAGTCATTCTCCTTTGTGTGAAAGATAATTGCCTGAGATCGTCTTCAAAATCATTATATAAAAAACATGGAAAATGTCAATTATAAGTGAAAAATCTGTTTATCCAAGGGATTTGGCGCAGAGAAAAGGTGTGCCGCAAACGGTTACGACACACCTTGGTCTTTCCGCATATTAGCTGAAGATCTTTGCATCAGCCTCGTCGTAAGCCAGGATCTGCTCCGTTACGCGGGCATGATCCTCCAGATTATCGATCTCATCGATGTAGTAGTCCTCGTAGGAGAATGCCCGGACATTCAGGGCGGGGAAGATCTCATTGAGGGCATTTTCTGCGTAGCACTTGTCCTCACCCTTGTGGATGAACTCCACCACCTTGCCGATCCAGGCAGAAGCGGTAGCCTTGGTCATCTTATAGAAGGGCTGGAATGAGAAGCAGTCCTCGTCGAAGATCTTGATGGAGACCTCCAGAACCTGACCGTCCTTTACTCTGCCTTTGAAATCCTTTTCGGGAAGAGCCTTGGTGAAATTCACAGTGGCGGTGTTGCCATCGCTGCAGGCCAGTACGTCGTGGATCAGCTTCCGGTTGAACACCAGATCGCCGTGGAAGAACAGCATATCATCGTCCATATACTCCCGGGCCAGATACATGGAATAGATGTAATTGGTCTTGTCGTAAATATCATTACGGACAAAGGTGAAGTTCAGGTCGGGGAAATCTGCGGCCTGCTGCTTCAGTTGCTCCTCAAAAGGACCGGTGGTAACGATGAAGTCCGTAATGCCCTCTGCGCTCAGCAGACGGATCTGACGGTGGAAGACGGTCTCGCCGTCCTTCAGTTGTGCCATGGATTTATGATGGGTCTGGGTAAATTCACCCATCCGGTTGCCAAGACCGGAATTAAAGATAACTGCTTTCATAAGTAAAAACACCTTTCTGTTTCTGACATTGCTTGCAATGCCTGTGTCAAACAGGGTTCATTATACCCAAAATACAATTTTTGTCAACAAAAAATCAACAAATTTCCGAAAAAAGCCTTGCAAATCACCATATGTTGATTTATAATATACAAAACTGCAGTTTTGGGGTGATTTTCGTGTCAGTGGGTGTGAATATTAAACAGCGTCGGTTTGAGCTTCGGATGTCTCAGCAGGAGCTGGCAGATGCCATGGGATACAAAACCAGATCTACCATTGCCAAGATCGAGTCCGGGGAAAATGATGTATCCCAGAAAAAGCTCC
>CAYLNV010000329.1:0-1396 GCA_964385085.1 uncultured Oscillospiraceae bacterium | reverse complement strand
GGACTACCTTCTTGCAGCCCTTGGCAATGCCGCGCAGGCAGATGGCAAAACGGTTACGGCTCAGAATGGGGAAAATAACACCCACAGTCTCACCGCCAAACTTCGCACGCACATCCTGTGCAATGTCCTCAACGCTGGCATAGTTACCCTGCGCACGGGCAACGATGGCTTCAGTCATAGCCAAAACATCCCGATCCCGGGGAGTCAGGCCGTCCTCCTTCATTGCATCCAAAACTGAACCAGTTACGATCTCGACCAGATCGTCGCCCTCACGAATGATCGGTGCGCGAAGACCCATCGAAACAGTACCTAACATCCGGCCCATAAAAACACTTCCAATCTGAAAAATAGAGTTGCGTTTGTCAGACGCTTTTTACTTACGTATTATAATACAACATGTGTCATTTGTAAAACAAAAAATTCTGGAAAAGCAAAATTTTTCGTCAGATTTCTGTTTTATAGAATATGCCCCACCACATACCACAATATTATCAGTAAAATCATGAACGGCAGGTATGCCATAAAAGCTGCAGATGCGATGCTTAAAGCGCTGATCCCGATGGAATGAAGCAGTATCACAAGACCTGCAAGAATGGCAGTCGTCAGCACAGCCTTGGTGATCTGCTTGCCAACGATATTGGCAAAGAAGAAGGTGTAAAGGGCAGCGATCAAGGGGTTGACCGTTGATAGCAGCGCACCTACCACGACCTTCAGCGCACCGGTCAGAAGCAGCAGGATCAAAAGACCAACCAGAACAGGCGGTGCGTAGGTTACGATACCCTGCGGCAAATACTTGGTAAGCAGTCCGGTAGCCACCAAATGCATGGCCAGGGCGATCAGTACAGTCAGTCCCCGGAAAAAGATCCAGCTAAAGATATTCTTCCCCTTTGGCAGCCATCCATCCACAATATTTACAAGGAAGGACAGAATGATCATACTTAGCACTTCGCCGCAGATCACAGTATAATCTGCATTTGCGAAGGAGAAGAAAACCAATGTATCCCCGGAAATGCTCACGAAGGGCAGGGGAGGGATCAGGGCTGCAAGGTCAGAGCCTGCACTTTGCAGTACAACAGTCAGTGCGTAGACGAATATAATTCCGATTGCAGAGGAAACTGCGTTGTTCAGCGCAGATTTCTTGCCGAAAATAAACCGTCCGAACAGACCCAAAAGCAATGTTCCCAGGATCAGGAGACCGCCGGCCTTCAAAAGGGTCATCAGATCCAGGTCAAGGCTGTTAAAGTAACGAATGATGGATTCCATTTGTGCCTCCGATCAAAGCAGGAAATAAAAGAGCCGCCAGTGTGATACCGGCGGCTGCTTTTTGTGTGTAAGGGAAGTAAAATTACTTCATCTCTGCGTCGGCGCCAGCTTCCTTCAGCTCTGCGACCATCTT
>CAYLNV010000328.1:0-1398 GCA_964385085.1 uncultured Oscillospiraceae bacterium | reverse complement strand
CATTGCAGAGCCATTTCCGCGCAGGCCTAATTCTTCATGACAGCGATGATAAAGAGACCCGTAAGCAGGTTGTTAAAGACTTTAAGAAAAATATGACTATCGATATTCTGATCGTCTATAACATGCTACTGACCGGATTCGATGCCCCCCGACTGAAGAGATTGTATTTCGGTCGTAAATTGAAGGACCACAATCTGTTGCAGGCAATCACTCGTGTCAACCGTCCATACAAAGATAACCGGTATGGCTATGTTATTGATTTCGCAGATATCAAACAGAATTTCCAGCAAACCAACGAAGAATACTTACGCGAGCTCAACCGCTTCAACGATCCGGAGGAAACAGGAGCAGGTAATGAGACCGACACCTTCCAGCAGATTATTGAGGATCCCACTGCGCTGATTGCTCAGATGCGGGAGGTGCGGCAAGCTCTATTCGAGTACAGCACCGATACCGCTGAGGAGTTTAGTTCGGAAATCTCTACGGTTGAGGATAAAACGGAACTCTTGAAGTTAAAAAAAGCTTTGATTGCAGCACGTGACTGCTGCAACATGGTCAGAACCTTCGGTGACGAAGATTTGAAGGCAGCATTCGCAGCTCTGGAACTTCCTAAAATTAGCCAAATGATTTCTGAGGTGCAGCATCATATTGACGCCATCAACCAGAAGGAAGCCTTCAGCAGTGATGATGCGACCAAACTGCTGGTGAATGAGGCTATGCAGGACATTACCTTCAACTTCAGCAAGATTGGCGAAGAAGAAATGAAGCTGATATCCGGCGGTGTGGAACTGCAGGAGAAATGGCAGCGTACCATTCGCGCATTTACCCAGAATATCGACCACGAAGACCCTGAATTCATTACTCTGCGTGAGGCGTTTATGCAGCGCTTCAAGGAGCATGGCTTTGTGGTCAATACTATCCAGGAGTTCGAGTCTCATTCCCGGGCACTGGATGAAGTGCTGAGAAAGCTCGCTGAGTTGCAGAAGCGAAATAACGCTCTATTAAAGAAATACCGGGGAGACGAGAAGTTTGTCCGTGTTCATAAGAGAATCCGGGAAGAAAATGCCGAACGTAAAAAGGCTGGCAAATCTCCCATTGTTGATGTGTTTGATGAATCCATCATGAGCGTGCTTCTGGCTATTAAAAGCGATATTGACCAAAAAGTGTATGACCGGAACGATATCCTGAAAAAAGACGCCTATTTTGAAAAAACAGTTATGACGCAGATTAAGGAAGGTATGGATAGAATGAACCTTGCCAGCGACAGAGCTGACCGACTGTTCATTCAAAGCAGAATCACTCGGCAGTACCTCAATCAGTATAATGCCACCTACCCTGCGGCATAAAAGGAGAAACAAACATGATTGTAGCAAACAACAAATCCATTAAGGAGAAGAC
>CAYLNV010000327.1:0-1401 GCA_964385085.1 uncultured Oscillospiraceae bacterium | reverse complement strand
GGCGGGAGACAGCCATAAGCCCTACGATGGGTCTAATCGTCAAACAGAAATTTGACAGGGTGTATAAATTTTTCTAAAAAATGGTTTAACTTCCGAAATAATGGAAATACTGGACTTCGGAGGTGCTTGAAATGAGCAAAAAAAATTTTACCAAAGGCTTTGGCGGTAAGGGCTACTACATAGCCCTGATCCTGTGCGCTGCGGCCATTGGGATTTCCGGCTATTTGTATTACAGAAATGCAAACGATACCAGTCTGCAAAACGACCCGGTCTCTACGGTAAGTGCAGACAATGACGAGGGTGTGGAAGCTGTGGCGACCCAGTCCGGCGAGATTCAGGAAACGGATCCCACCGTGCCCACCACAGTCAAGAAACCGGGTAAGGTCATGAAGCCTGTTTCGGGGGAAATGATCGCGGACTATGCCATGGACTGTCTGAGCTACAACCAGACCACCAGAGACTGGCGGGTCCACAGCGGCATTGACTATGCCGCAGAGGCAGGCACGGCTGTGGTCGCTGCCGCAGACGGTACAGTTTACACGGTCTACGAGGATGAGACCATGGGGTCTACTGTGGTCATCAGCCATGAGGGCGGCTATACCACCCAGTACAGCAGTCTGGCGGAAGATCTGGCAGTTTCTGCCGGTGATACAGTAACCGCCGGACAGACCATCGGCTATGTCGGCAATTCTGCGCTTTTGGAAAGTGCCATCGGAGACCATGTCCACTTCAGCGTTACCTGTAACGACCTGTATGTGGACCCTGAAGAGTTCCTGAGTCAGGAATAACCCTTGTTCGCTTCTTCATTTTCTTTCCTCTTTGTAAAGGGTCTGTTGCAAAACGCGAGATTTTGCAACAGACCCTATTTATATCATCTGTTCCGGATGAAACACTTCATCAAATTGCTCCGGGGTCAGGTAGCCCAGCCTTACGCAGGCTTCCTTCAGGGAAATATTCTCCTGATAGGCAAGCTTAGCTGTTCGGGCTGCATTTTCATAGCCGATGGTAGGATTCAGGGCGGTTACCAGCATCAGGGAGTTGTGAAGATTATGGTTCATTTTTTCCCGATTGGCGGTGATGCCCGAGACACAGTTGTTGTGGAAGGACACCATAGATTCGCTCAGCAGCCGGGCAGATTGGAGGAAATTATAGATCAGCACCGGCATAAATACATTCAGTTCAAAGTTTCCCTGACTGGCGGCAATGCCAACTGCCGTGTCATTTCCCATGACCTGCACGGCTACCATGGTAACAGCCTCACACTGGGTGGGATTGACCTTGCCGGGCATAATGGATGAGCCGGGCTCGTTCTCCGGAATGAAGATCTCTCCCAGACCGTTTCGGGGACCGGAAGCCAGCCAGCGGATGTCATTGGCGATCTTCATCAGATCCGCTGCCAGT
>CAYLNV010000326.1:0-1407 GCA_964385085.1 uncultured Oscillospiraceae bacterium | reverse complement strand
GTCCCTACAAATAAACGGCTGACTCCAATCATTTTGCATTATAAAAGCGGGCGGCAGATTGCCGCCCCTACATCCTAAATTTGCTCGTTTCCTCCCCTATACAAAGACCCGACGGATCTCTCCGTCGGGTCTTTGTTATTTGGGTCTGTACAGCAGCTCCCGGATACCGGTGATGATCAAAAGGCCACCGAAAAGCTTTTTTAACAGACCAATATCCATCGTACTGCTTAAAAACGAGCACACACCGGCGGCAATACAACCGGCGATCACAGCGGGCAAAATCTTTTTGAGCTCCAGCTTGCCTTGCTTCCAGCGAAAAAGGCTTGCCACGATGGCAGAGGGAAGAAAGAACAAAAGGTTAATGATCCGGGCCTGGGGATGGTCCATTCCCAGCACCAGCGTTAAATAAATGATCAGCAGGCTGCCACCGCCTACACCGATCCCCGCCAGAAACCCCAGGGCAGTACCAATGATCAGAATAAAGGGAAGCGATTCTAGCATAGGTAGCGAAATCCTCCCCATAAGATCAAAATACCCAACAGCCTATGCAGCCACAGTGTCGGTATTTTTCTGCCAAAGAGACCTGCCAGTATCCCGCCTGCGGCACTGCCGATCAGATAGGGGATCACAGCAGGCCAGTCCACCGTTGCGCCCCACAGGGAATAGCCAAGGGATACCAGGCAGACAGGTAAAATGATCGACACAGAGGAGGGGAATACCTCCTCGTCAGGCAGATCCGTCAGGCCGGTCAACAGGGGCACCAGTACCATACCGCCCCCTGCACCGAACAGACCGTTGACCGCACCTGCACCCAGACCGGCAAGAGCCGAGCCAATATACTTCTTTTTCTTCAAAAAAACACCCCCTTATGGAAATTCTTCCACAGGGGGTGTTTTTTATTCAAAGTATCAAAGCATTGCCATCAGTGCATCTGCATACTGGGCGCAGGTCGCACCGTCGGTGGTGCCGGTGATCTTCACCGGGCAGGCAGCCATCGCATTTTCCAGCTTTGCGGCAGCTTCTCCACGGCAGATGTGCCGCAGCAGCATGGCAGCCGCCTTCAGAATACTGTCGGGATTTGCATAGTCGCCCATACCCCGCTCGATCATCCGGGGGGCAGAGCCGTGGATGGCTTCGAACATCGCATACCGGTCGCCGATGTTGGCACTGCCGGCAGTACCCACACCGCCCTGGATCTGGGCAGCCTCGTCGGTGATGATATCTCCGTACAGGTTGGGAAGCAATATGACCTTGAACTTACTTTGCAGACTTTCCTTCAGAAGATTTGCCGTCATAATGTCGATGTAGTAATCCTCGACCTCAATGCCGGGGTACTCCTGGGCGATCTCATGGCAGATGGCAGTAAACTTGCCGTCTGTCTTTTTCATAATGTTTGCCTTGGTGACG
>CAYLNV010000325.1:0-1416 GCA_964385085.1 uncultured Oscillospiraceae bacterium | reverse complement strand
ACAGCCACCTCCCCTTACACAGGGGAGGCTCTGAGGCGGTGCAACACACCGTCAACAGAAATTTGATAAAATGAGGGAGGTAGCTCAATTTTTGAGCTACCTCCCAAACCTTTTCATTCACCTTGGAAAAATATGCGTTTTTTTACAGCCCCAAATTCTTCAATCAGGGGATCAGGCTCAGACCAAGGGTCAGCAGGATCCAGGTCAGGGCGATCCACTTGGTAGCAGAAGCCAGCGCCTTATCAAGGCCATTGCCGGTCTTGTTCATATAAGAATCGCTGTTGCCGGAAATCGCACCGGACAGACCAGCCTCCTTACCGGACTGCACCAGGACCACAACGATCAGCGCCACACTGGCGATCACTTCCAGAACGGTAATCACAATCTTCAGAATTTCCATATTCGTAACCTCCCTCCGCTAACCGCTTGATACCGAATGTGCGGTAAGCGGATCGAACAATTTTTCAATAAGCCTATACAGTATAACACAGGGTCTTTTAAAATGCAAGACCTTTATCGATATTTTTTTACTTTTTATTTTGTAACCCACGTGCCGGTGGCAGCACAGGTCAGATATGCATTGATAAAAGGATCCAGTGCGCCGTCCATCACAGCATTTACATTGGAGGTCTCGCAGCCGGTGCGGGTGTCCTTGACCAGGGTATAGGGCATGAACACATAGTTACGGATCTGACTGCCCCACTCGATCTTCTTCTGCACACCCTTAATATCGGAGATCTTGTCCAGGTGCTCCCGCTCCTTGATCTCCACCAGCTTGCTTCTGAGCATACGCAGGCAGTTTTCCTTATTCTGGAACTGGCTGCGCTCTGTCTGGCAGGCGACCACGATACCGGTCGCCTTGTGGATCAAACGGACTGCAGAGGAGGTCTTGTTGATATGCTGACCGCCTGCGCCGGAGGAACGGAACACCTGCATTTCGTAGTCCTCTGCCTTGATCTCCACATCGTTGCTGTCGTCCTGAATATCGGGAATGACCTCAATGGCAGCAAAGGATGTCTGCCGACGGGCATTGGCATCAAAGGGAGACACACGGACCAGACGGTGAACACCGTTCTCCCCCTTCAGGAAGCCATAGGCATTTTCGCCCTCGATGAGAATATCCGCTGACTTCAGGCCCGCTTCTTCGCCTTCCTGATAGTCCATGATCTTATAGGTGTAGCCGTGGGCTTCTGCCCAGCGGGTGTACATACGGTAAAGCATCTGACACCAGTCCTGTGCCTCGGTGCCGCCTGCACCGGCCTGGAAGGACACCATGGCATTGTTGCCATCATAAGTGCCGGTGAGCAATGTTTCCAGACGGCAGCTCTCCATATCCTCGCGGAGCTTCTCGAAGCCTTCCTTCAGCTCCGGCAGAATAGAATCATCGTCTTCCTCGGCCGCCATCTCGCAAATGGT
>CAYLNV010000324.1:250-1423 GCA_964385085.1 uncultured Oscillospiraceae bacterium | reverse complement strand
GTTAATTCTTTTACACGTACAGGATATCAATTAGTAGAAGGTAAAGAATGGAATACGAAACCAGATGGTTCTGGAACAAGTTATAGTACTGGTCAAATGATTAAAAACCTTGCGACAGAAAATGGTGCAGAACTTACTTTATATGCAAATTGGGAACCTTGTATATATACATTTGTAGAAGATAAGGCTGGCGGGACAGGCGGAACAGATGTATTTTATCAGAAGTATGATACAGGCTTTTATTCTGAAGAAGGTTGTACAAATTTAATTACATCCATTAGTATACCTGGTACAATAGGGTATAATTTTTGTGGGAGGATTGAAAAAGTGGATAAAAGGAGAGTTTTAGATGAAAAAGATGGAGATCGAATTTAACCTGCCAACATATTTGCAAAAGAGTATAGATGATTATATTGCAGCAATTAATAGAAAAGATGAAGTATCATGGGATTTATATTATTGTGATTTGAAGTCATCTATAAATATGGCTGAAGCAGATAATAATATTAGTATAGTTGAAGCAAATTTGTTAAGAGAATATTATTTATAAGATAAAGCATAAGTGGAAGAGAATTTACAATGAACAATATTGATGAAAGAGCACTTTATGATTTAATAGTAAAATTTAGAGAAGCACTTGATAGAGTTTGCGAAGAAGGACTTCTTGACAATGATATAGTATTTCGTTCCTTTCCAAGGGGATGCTGTGGAGATACGTGTTATCTTTTGGCAGAGTATTTACGTACTAAGGGCATTAAGACAGTTTATTTTTGTGGTGATTATAAAAGACAATCTCATGCGTGGTTAGTTCTGAAAGATTATCGTGTAAAAGAACCCATACAGCGTTGGATTACATTGCCAGATAATATCGTAGATGTATTTAATAGTTACTCGGCAAATGCATACAATGGTCCAATGGATGTTACTCATTATAACGAAAATGATTTGATTAAAGGAGCGATAATTGATATTACAGGGGATCAATTTGGAGAATCTCCAATATACTTCGGTAGTCGGGATAATTTTCACAGAGGGTTTGAGTTTGATATGGCGTATGATTTGGAACGTCTTTGTGACGATAGGTTATGTCATATATATCAATTGATTTTAAGATATATATCTTAAGAAAAATAATAGAAGGACCTGCAGATGAATCATATGGTATATATGTTG
>CAYLNV010000324.1:0-240 GCA_964385085.1 uncultured Oscillospiraceae bacterium | reverse complement strand
AATAAATAGGATTAAGGCATCATACTGCGTGGCGGTTGATGCCTTATTTGTTATAAAATAGCTAGTACCGTATTTGGCACTAATGTGTTAAATGTTTTTGATATAATATATAAAAAAGACAAAAGAGAAAGAAAAATGTAGAAGTATTTATTATTGATTGTTTTAATGACGTAATAGAGGAAGATAAGAAAAATGAAACCTTATGGGATGTTTAATCTAAAGGGATAAGGAATCTTATCT
>CAYLNV010000323.1:0-1427 GCA_964385085.1 uncultured Oscillospiraceae bacterium | reverse complement strand
TACATATCGGCAGGCTTCGTGAGAGATTCCGGGACAGCAAGGACTTTAAGATCGTAACCATCCGGGGTGTAGGCTACAAGGTGGTGAAGCTATGAATGTAAGAGAGCGGTTTGAAAAGGTACGCACTGAGCAGCGTAACCGCTTTAGCCTGCGCACCCGGCTGACTGCATTGGTAACGGTGGAAATGCTTGTCTGCGTGCTGATCGCTTATGGGCTGGACCTGCTTTTTAACAAGGTGTTTCCCTGGCAGATCCCGCTGGAGCTGGAGCTGGTAGGCGTATGCCTGCTGGTTGGAATTTTGGTTACGAGTCAGTTGTCCAAATTCTTTTTCAACCCCATCAAAAAGCTGCGCAGTGCTATGGATAAAGTGGCAGACGGTGATTTCTCCGTCCGGCTGGAGGATACCTCCACTTCCAGGGAGATCATGGAGATCTACACCGGCTTTAATTTGATGGCAGACGAGCTCAGCTCCACAGAGATCCTGCAGACGGACTTCGTGTCCAACGTTTCCCATGAGTTCAAGACACCCATCAATGCCATTGAGGGCTATTCCACCTTGCTGCAGGATGGGGACAATCTGGACCAGACGCAACGGGAATATATAGAAAAGATCCTGTTCAATACAGGGCGGCTTTCTTCTCTGGTGGGAAGTATTCTGCTGCTGAGCAAGCTGGAAAACCAGCAGATCCCCTCCAATCGAACGGAATACCGCCTGGACGAGCAGATCCGGCAATCTGTGGTGGCACTGGAGCCTGCATGGGGCAGGAAGGATATCGAATTTGATGTAGAGCTGATTCGGGTAAGCTATCTGGGAAACGAGCTGATGATGCGCCATGTGTGGGACAACCTGATCTCCAATGCCATTAAATTCAGCCCGGACAAGGGCACGGTAAGGATCCAGCTCACGAAAAAGCTGAAGAAGCTGATCTGCACGATCGAGGATCAAGGTCCCGGGTTGACAGAAGAAGCGCAGAAGCATATTTTCGATAAATTCTATCAGGCCGACAGCTCTCACAAGCAGGAGGGAAATGGTCTCGGTCTTGCGCTGGTCAAGCGTATTTTGACCATTGAACAGGGGCAGGTCGGTGTAGAGAATCTTCCGGAAGGCGGCTGCCGCTTTACGGTTACGCTGCGGACAAAATAGGGTCAAGCATGCCAAAGGCTGAGCCTCTCCTGAAAGGAGAGGGGGACCGCGCCAGCGGTGGAGTGGTTTTTGAGCTTTTGAGAACCCCTCAGTCAATTGCCTGAAATCGGCAATTGCCAGCTCCCCTTAGCAGGGGAGCCTCTGAGCCTCTCCTGAAAGGAGAGGGGGACCGCGCCAGCGGTGGAGTGGTTTTTAAGGGCGCGTTGCAGCATTTTGCAATGCGCCCATTTTTTTTGATGTCATTGTAGGGGCGGCTATTAGCCGCCCGCGGGCGACCAGTGGT
>CAYLNV010000322.1:0-1433 GCA_964385085.1 uncultured Oscillospiraceae bacterium | reverse complement strand
CGTAACCACATGGACGCCCCGGCCGGTCAGTGCGTTCAGATAGCAGGGCAGGATCGCGACCAGCGTCTTACCTTCACCGGTCTTCATTTCCGCAATACGTCCCTGATGAAGCACGATGCCGCCCAAAAGCTGCACCGGATAGGGCCGCATACCCAGCACCCGCCAGGCCGCTTCCCGAATCGCCGCAAAGGCTTCCGGCAGCAGGTCGTCCAGAGTCTCACCCTGAGAAAGACGCGCCTTGAAAAGGGCAGTCTTCCCCTTCAGCTCCTCTTCAGAAAGTGCCTTATATTCTTCTTCCAGCGCCAGAATTTTGTCCAGTGTCGGCTGGAGCTTTTTGATCTCACGCTCAGAACGCGTACCAAACAGCTTTGTGATCAGTCCCATATTCATCCTCCCGGAGGCATAATTTTATTCATTATAACATAGATCATGCAAAAATAATAGACCAATTTGTAAACAAACCCACCCGGCATCGTTAAATTTCAGTTTGACAATGCCTTCCCCCAGGGGAAGGCATTTGCCCGATAAGCTGAGATTCGCCGCATAAGGTGGTAAGAAAAACAGAGAGCGGTCCACTCAAAACCATCCCCCTGTTTTTCTGCATTTTTAATTCACCTTTGTAACGATCTTAGGTACGCGGGCGATCACCAGTGCCGCGATGGCTGTAAATATGATCTCCGGAATCATATACATACCGTTATAAATGATGCTGTATACCCAGCTAAGGCCTTCCGGACTCAAATTATCAACAAGCTGCGTGCCCCAGGCAGGGAATCCATCCTGGGTGAAGTAGTATTCTGCCCAGCTTGAAAACAGGATATAACCGGAGAGAATATGGGCAGCAAATCTGCAACCCAGAGCGACTATGCTTCCGCACATCAATCCTGCGCCGGGGTTTTTGATCTTATTGCGGAAGATACCGCCCAGACCCAGCAAGGTATACGCAGCCACATAATCCAGCAAGCACATAATGATGGCATTCAGGATCATAGCATCATCCCCAAAATAGCCGGGCAGAAAGGCAGAAGAAACCGTCTTCATACCAATTGCCATTTCCAGCAGTGCGTAGGTAAAGGAAGCCACAAAGCCCCATTTCATCCCATAGCGGTAAGAGATCAGCACCACCGGGAGCATACTCGCAACGGTGATCTGTCCCCCAAAGGTCTGTTCAGGAATGAACATTTTTGCGATCAGCTCCAATACAATGGCAATTGCCAGCAGCATCGCACTTTCCGTAAGCCGTTTTGTTTTGTTTGTTTTTGTTTCCATAAAAATACCTCCGTTTCTATTTTTGCACTCATTCAGAGTGCCACCGGGCAGCCAGAGAAAACAGATCCCCAAAAACCTAAGGATATGTTTTCGGAGGTTGCCCCCAGGCAGCCGATGAAAACAGGTCCCCAGAAACCTAAGGAAATATTTTCAATGGTTGCCAC
>CAYLNV010000321.1:0-1445 GCA_964385085.1 uncultured Oscillospiraceae bacterium | reverse complement strand
TCCAAGTGCGAGCATACTCCCATGGAGGAGCTGCTGGCGCTGATGAAGTACATGGTTGGCCACAACACTGCCCATGCAAATGAGCTGGCAGATCTGGCGGTTCAGTTGGAGAAGGCGGGCAGCCATGCAGCCTATGAGCAGGTCATGGCGGCAGTGTCAGACTTTGAAAAGGGCAACCTGCGGCTGTCTGCTGTGCTGGCAAGCCTGGATGTAAAATAAAATCGCAGGGCGGGGCTTGCTCCCGCTCAACAGGAGAATCGTATGTGTCTTTCCACCGTTTATAAAAATGAAATGAAGCCGGAGACCGTTGCCATGAAGAATGTCATGCGCATTGAGTGCAAGGACGGCTGTGTGATCCTGACAGACCTGATGGACCGGACCATGGCCATCGAGGGCACACTGGAATGTGCCGATCTGGTGGATGGCTTCGTGATCGTCAAAGAGTCTGTCCCTGCATAATTCTGTTTTAGGAGCGGCTATGCTGAAAAAATACCTGATCGTGTTTCTGATATCCATGGTGCCTCTGCTGGAGCTGCGGGGTGCTGTACCCATTGCGCTGGGCATGGGGATCGAAGAGATCCCTGCGCTGATCGTCTGCGTGATCGGCAATATGGTTCCGGTTCCCTTCGTTTATTTGTTTGCCCGGAAATTCCTTGTCTGGGGCGCAGAGCGGAGGTATATCGGAAAGATCTGCTCTTTCTTCCTGAATAAGGGTGAACGGGCAGGACAGAAGCTGGTAAAAAAGACCGGCCGCGGCGGCCTGTTTGTGGCGCTGATGCTGTTTGTAGGAATTCCGCTGCCCGGAACAGGCGCCTGGACCGGCGCGTTGGGCGCAAGCTTTTTGAACATGGGTGTTAAGTCTACGGTGCTGGCTGTCTGCCTGGGTGTGATCATCGCGGGCATTATCATGGCACTGGCCAGCGCCGGTGTATTCCATATGATAGGATTGTAAGGAGAAAATTATGGATTGCTTGTTTTGTAAGATCATCGCGGGAGATATTCCCTCCAATAAGGTTTATGAGGACGAAATGGTTTATGCCTTCCGGGATATCAATCCCCAGGCGCCTACGCATATTTTGGTGATCCCCAAGGCACATATGGCCTCGGTGGCGGAAGTGAATGGGGAAAACAGCGGCGTTGTGGCCCGCATTTTTGAGGTGATCCCCAGGATCGCAGAAGCAGAGGGCCTGACAAACGGCTACCGGGTGGTCAGCAATTGCGGTCCGGACGCAGGTCAGACCGTGGGACACCTGCATTTCCATATTTTGGGTGGCAGAGAGCTGACACTGGAAATGGCTTGACAATTGGGCAAGCTGTGCTATAATAAGTGAAAATTGCATAACAGATCCATCTTCGGGGGGCCGGATGCATCCGGCTGAGATTTGGCTCAGTAGCCTTGACCCGTGAACCTGATACGGTCAGTACCGTCGTAGGAAAAGATGCAT
>CAYLNV010000320.1:0-1456 GCA_964385085.1 uncultured Oscillospiraceae bacterium | reverse complement strand
ACCCCTCAGTCAATTGCCTAAAGATCGGCAATTGCCAGCTCCCCTTAACAGGGGAGCCTCTGAGCCCCTCCCTCCAGGCGAGGGAGGCTTTTGCGGCGGTAAGATCTACAATGACTAACCGACCTTATACGAATGGACAATTAGGCTCTGTTGCAAGATCTTGCGTTTTGCAACAGAGCTTTTTTATAAAAAACTATTGACTAAATATGTTATATGGTGTTATAATTAACAAGCTATAACATCCATTATAAGGAGGAATTTGGCTTTGGCAAATGCAGTCATTATGCCCAAGGCGGGCATTACAGTGGAAAGCTGTATCATTGGCGAATGGAAAAAGAAGGTTGGCGACCCGGTTAAGCTCGGTGATATCCTGTTCACCTACGAGACCGACAAGGCCAGCTTTGAATGTGAATCTACGGCAGAGGGCACACTTCTGAACATCTTCTACGAAGAGGGTGATGAAGTTCCCTGCCTTGTGAACGTCTGCGCGATCGGTGCACCCGGTGAGGACGGCTCTGCCCTGAAGGGCGGAAGCGGTGCGCCTGCCCAGGAAGCACCTGCTGCTCCGGCTGCGGCGGCTGCTGCACCGGCTGCTGCTCCCGCAGCGGCTACCAACGCAAAGGGCATTTTGATGCCCAAGGCGGGTATTACCGTGGAAAGCTGTATCATCGGTGAGTGGAAGAAGAAGGTTGGCGACCAGGTGAAGGTCGGCGATATTCTCTTTACATACGAGACCGACAAGGCCAGCTTTGAATGTGAATCCACCGCAGAGGGCACACTTCTGGACATCTTCTACGAAGAGGGCGACGAAGTGCCTTGCCTGATGAATGTTTGCGCTGTGGGCACTCCCGGCGACGAGACCGCTTGCCTGAAGGGCATTGGCGGCGCACCCGCAGCAGAAGCTGCACCTGAGACCGCCCCTGCGGCTGCTGCTCCCGCTGCCCCCGCTGCCGGCGGTGTGGAAACTGTGATCATGCCCAAGGCAGGCATTACCGTGGAAAGCTGTATCATCGGCGAGTGGAAGGTCAAGGTCGGCGACAAGGTCAAGATCGGCGACATTCTGTTTACCTACGAGACCGACAAGGCTTCCTTCGAGTGCGAGTCCACTGCCGAGGGTGAAGTCCTTGAGATCCTCTGCCAGGAGGGCGACGAAGTTCCCTGCCTGGATGCAGTTTGTAAGGTTGGTGTGGCTGGCGCTGCTGCCGCTGCCAGCTCCGGTGCGGCTGTGTCTCCCAGAGCCAGAAAGCTGGCAGCAGCCGCTGGTGTGGATGCCTCTGCCGCTTCCGGCACAGGCCCCAATGGCCGTATCATCGAGCGGGATGTACAGACACTGATCGCAAACGCACCTGCTGCACCTGCGGTTCAGCCTGCAGCACCTGCTGCTGCACCTGCTGCACCTGCGGCTGAGACCGAAGCCGAGTACAAGGATGTGAAGTTCAGCGGTATCCGCCGTGCC
>CAYLNV010000319.1:0-1462 GCA_964385085.1 uncultured Oscillospiraceae bacterium | reverse complement strand
TGCGCTCCTCGCAATGACATACTTTCCTGTTTCCCCGTACAAAAAACCTTGATATTTCTTGCTTTTTCATCAGAGCAATTGATTTTCTCTCGATTTGTACTATAATATAAAATAAGGCTATAATGAAGATATCACAAGGCAAAAGGAAGTAGGCAATGAAAGCATTATGGATCGTATTAGGGGTGGCGGCAGCGCTTGTTCTTATTGTGCTGTTGATCGCCTATATCTGCTACCTGAAAGCGTTTCACGTGTCCAGGCGCAAGGAAGCTGCCGGCATTGAAATGCCGACGGGAGATATCTACGGACCTTTTCTGGAGAAGATCGAAAAATGGGCCGCCCATACCAAGACGCTTCCCTGCGAGGAGATGGAGATCACATCCTTTGACGGATTGCGCCTGCGCGGTAAGTATTACGAATACGCTCCCGGCGCGCCCATCGAGCTGATGTTCCACGGCTATCGGGGAACAGCGGAGCGGGATCTGGCTGGGGGTGTCCAGCGCTGCTTCAAGCTGGGCAGAAGCGCACTGATCGTGGATCAGCGGTGCAGTGGGGGCAGTCAGGGCCATGTGATCACATTTGGTATTCTGGAGCACCGTGATTGTCTGAGCTGGCTGGATTTTATGATCAAGCACTTCGGACCGGATGTGAAGATCATGCTTTGCGGCATCTCCATGGGCGCGGCCACGGTGCTGATGGCATCAGGCACTCCGCTGCCTGAAAATGTATTTGGTGTGCTGGCAGACTGCGGCTACAGCTCTCCCAAGGCGATCATTCAGGAAGTGATCCGCCAAATGGGGCTGCCGCCCAAGCTGGCATATCCCTTTGTGAAGCTTGGGGCAAGGCTGTTTGGCGGCTTCGACCTGGAGGAATGTGCGCCTGAGGAGGCGGTGAAGCACTGCAAAGTGCCGGTGATCTTCTTCCATGGAGAAGCGGACGATTATGTACCCTGTGAAATGAGCCGGATCAATTACGAAGCCTGTGCCAGCCGGAAAAAGCTGGTAACCATTCCCGAAGCGGGCCACGGTCTGAGCTATCCGGTTGCACCGGAGTACTATCTGGATTCCCTGCGTGAATTTTTTGGCCCGGAAGGCTCTTATTCTGAATAAACAGGAAGGGGCTGTTGCAAAATGCAAAAATTCTGCGATAGAATCTGTAGGGGCGATCAGATCGTCCCTACTACCTCGTTAATACTAAAACGCTACAGACCAATATGTCAAATTTCTGTTTGACGATCAGACCCATCGTAGGGCTTATGGCTGTTTCCCGCCGCAAAGGCCCCCTTGCCTAAAGGGGGCTGGCGAAAATCGGCTCTTCGCAACCGATTTTTGACTGGGGGATTCAGAGGCTCCCCTGCTAAGGGGAGCTGGCAATTGCCGATCTTTAGGCAATTGACTGAGGGGTCGCAATGGGAGCGCTGCCTGTGGCAGAAGAAGCGACCTGCGCAATGGGCAGCGGTCGGCAA
>CAYLNV010000318.1:0-1469 GCA_964385085.1 uncultured Oscillospiraceae bacterium | reverse complement strand
CAACCCCACTGCCAAGATGTCCAAGTCCGAAAACGAGGACACCGGCCGGGTTTTGCTGATGGATGCCCCTGAGGTGGTCATGAAGCAATTCAAGCGGGCGATCACCGATTCCGATACGGAAAACTGTATCCGTTACGATAAGGAGAACAAGCCCGGTGTGGCTAACCTGATGACCATTTATTCCGCGGTTACCGGAAAGACCTACGAGGAGATCGAAAATGAGTTCATCGGTAAGGGCTACGGTGCGTTTAAGCCGGTGGTCGGTGAGGCAGTTGTAGAGCACCTGCGGCCTATCCGTGAGGAAGCCCAGCGGTTGATGAAGGACAAGGCATACCTGGAATCTGTCTATCGCGACGGTGCCCAGAAGGCAAGCTATGTTGCGGAAAAGACCCTGCGCAAGGTCTATAAAAAAGTGGGCTTTGTTGCAAAATAAAATAGCACAGTAGCATAGCACAGGGGACGGTTCTGTGTGTTGGCGCAAGCGGGAACAAGGAGAAGGTTCTATTGTCTCCAGAGGAAATGGACGATTTTCAAGCATAACAAAATACTTCAGGGCGCGTTGCATCATTTTGCAACGCGCCCTAAATATGCAATTGTCTACATCCTGTGGATGTAGGGGCGGTTATTAACCGCCCGCGGGCGGCAGATTGCCGCCCCTACATCTACCATTGTAGCACAGGGGATGGTTCTGTTGTCCCCTGAAGAAAGCGAAAATCCTGAAGTATAACAACCCGAAACTGGCGGGGAACGCACTACGCGCTCCCCGCCAGTTTCATATATTTATAATTATTCTACATTACCGGAACGGACTGCTTCAAAGTCCTCGCAGATTTCTGCGGAGGGCTTCTTTGTCAGCAGGGAGACCGCAACAATACAAATGCCGGAGAAGATGAAGGCAGGCAGCAGCTCGTAAATGGCGAACACACCGCCCAGCTTGCTGATCACCAGCTTCCACAGGAAGACCATTCCGGCACCACCGATCATACCGGCGATCGCACCGGGCTTGTTGATCCGCTTCCAGAACAGGCTGAAGAGCATCAGCGGTCCGAAGGTAGCACCGAAGCCTGCCCAGGCGAAGGACACGATCTGGAAGATCACGCTCTTTTCATCCAGAGCAAAGAGCACACCGATCACAGCCAGCACCAAAAGGGTGATCCGGGACATCCACATAACCTGCTTTTCGGAGGCATTTTTCTTGCAAATGCCCTGATAAACATTCTTGGCAAATGCAGAAGCAGCGATCAGCAGGTAGGAGTCAGAGGAGCTGATGGTAGCTGCCAGAATACCGGCCATAACAAAACCAGCAAGAATGGGAGGCAGGAAGCTGGTGGACATGGTGATAAAGATGTTCTCCGCAGAGGACTTGGTCAGGTGTGCCACAGGGAAAAGCTGACGGCCGATAATACCGATAAACACGGCAACAGCCAGGGAAATGCACACCCAGATCATTGCGATCCGGCGGGAACGCT
>CAYLNV010000317.1:0-1484 GCA_964385085.1 uncultured Oscillospiraceae bacterium | reverse complement strand
GGGGCTTGTCGGCAAAGCGGACGATCTTCGTTTCAATGCTGGGGCAGTACCGGGGGCCAACACCTAAGATCGTTCCGTCATACATAGGACTGCGGTGAAGATTCTGACGGATGATCTCATGGGTCTGCTCGTTGGTATAAGTCAGATAGCATACCGCCTGATTGTTCAGCTTATGCTCTGTCCGGAAGGAAAAAGGCTCCGGTGTTTCGTCGCCGGGCTGCAGCTCCATTTTGGAAAAATCAATGGAGCGGCGGTTCACTCTTGGGGGTGTTCCGGTCTTGAACCGGCGCAGGGAAAGACCCAGCGCCCGCAATTCGTCCGCAAGGCCTACGGAGGCATGCATGCCGTCCGGGCCGGAGGACTGGACCGATTCGCCAATGACGATGGTGCTGTCCAGAAATGTACCGGTGCAGATAATAACGGCTTTTGCCGTATACTCTGCGCCCAACTGGGTCTGCACACCGGTAACTGCGCCGTCCTCCGTTAAGATCTTTGTGATCTGTGCCTGCTTGAGCTGCAGCTTCTCCTGCTGCTCCAAGGTATGCTTCATGTATTCCTGATACCGGCGACGGTCTGCCTGTGCCCGAAGGGAATGGACAGCCGGGCCTTTGCCCCGGTTGAGCATCCGGTACTGGATACAGGCAGCGTCTGCCGCCAGACCCATCTGGCCGCCCAGAGCATCCAGCTCCCGAACCAGATGGCCCTTACCTGTACCGCCAATGGCCGGGTTGCAGGGCATATTGCCCACCGCGTCCAGATTGATGGTAAACAGGATGGTGGAAAGACCCAGCCGGGCTGATGCCAGCGCTGCTTCGATGCCTGCATGGCCCGCACCAATAACAGCTACATCACAGCTACCTGCCTGATAGGTGGTCATGCTTCTTCCTCCGCCTGCTTTTTCTTTTCTTCCGGAGGCAGCACAAAAGGCTTGCACACCACTTCGCACCGGTTAATGGGTGTTCCCAATGCATGGAACTTCTCCTCGTAGCCGGTCATAATGCCAACGATTCCGTTTTCGTGGAGGTTGCGGGTCAGGTTCTTCACTTCTAAACCGCAGGCTGCAAATTCTTCCACACTGAACTCGAACAGAGGTGCGTTGTCAGTCTTGAAATGGAACTCACCGTTCTGCCGCACAACCCGGCAATATTTATCCAAAAATCCCCGGTGGGTCAGCCGCCGCTTGGCATTTTTCTTTCTGGGCCAGGGGTCGGGGAAGTTGATGAACAAGCGGTCAATTTCCTCTGGGGCAAAAATTTCCTCGATGTTTGCCACATCCATATCAATATAAAACACATTGTGAAGGTCCATTGCCTTGGCCTTTTCCATGGCTACCACCATGGCTTCCCGGCAGCGCTCCACGGCGATCAGCAAAACATCCGGATTTGCCTGGGCTGTTTCTGCGGTAAATTTCCCCTTGCCGCAGCCGACCTCCACCCACAAAGCGGTGCAATCCTTTTTCAGTGTGCGCCAGTTCCCCTTCAGTG
>CAYLNV010000316.1:0-1496 GCA_964385085.1 uncultured Oscillospiraceae bacterium | reverse complement strand
TAAGGGTTAAATTCAAAGGGGTCTTGTCCTTTTCGTTCTGCCTTGATTCTGTTACCAGTAACAATCTTTTTGAAAATACTGACCTGTGACCCTTGAAGGAAGTCATCACCAATATCATCACCAATGTTTGCAAGTTTTCCAAACATCATTGATGTATTGAACCTGTCACCCAGTTCTTTCAAATCCAGTGCAGAAATATTTTCATCTGACATAATGTGTTTCAGTACATCCAAAAAGGTACTTTTACCATTGTTTTTGTCACCTGTCAGAATAAATGCCTTACCCATTTCATTTCTTCTGTAAAAACAATAACCAATACATTCTTCCAACAATGCCCTGATAATTGCATCACCACAAGCCAACTTATTTAGGGTCTTGTCTGCCAGTTCATTGTATGCACCCGGTACATAATTCCAAGGTATTTTATTTGTAATGACCAGTTCACTGCTGAATGGTAACAAGTCCATTGTCACAATATCCAACACCCCATTATTAAATGCTATATAACGGGCATCTGCTGCACTGCGTTCTTCAACAATCAGTTCCATATAGTCAAGAACTTCCCTTCTTTGGGTTTTCTTCAAATTTGGTATATGCTTAATCATTTCAGATTCAATCTGCTTATAACCATTGACATATATCCCATCTCTGAAAATATGTAACTGACCATTCACCTTAATCACGTGTTCCTGATTTTTCATAAACACTGCAAATTTATCAAAAAGGAAAGTTGAACCCATGAAGAATACTGGTTTCTGAAATGCTTCATCCCTAAGAATCACTTCCAGTTCTTCATCTGATAAGGGGTTCTTGAATACATACTGATTCAAAATTCTGATCGCTTCCCTTGTTTCTTCCACACTGAAATCATTTGCAGTCAGGGTCAGAATGTAGGTAAACAGTGCATCATTGCGACCATCACCCGCTTCCATGTTCAGGAAGTCCACATTTGCCTTGACTGGGAACATCCACTTTGGAAGTTCCTGATATGTACCACCTTCTTCAATGTCCCATTCACAAAATCTTTCTTCACCATCAATCTTGATAATTTCATAGGAAGTTCGTGAACCACATTTGATGTCAGCAGTCAGACCGATTGCCAATGGTACGTGTGTCCTATTTCTTGCGACCTTGGTATTCTTAAACAGGAAGTGTCTACCCCTTGAAGTCTGATATACCTTACAATCTAACTGCAAGGCTTCCACAATGTTCATCATAATTTCAGATTGTTCAGTGTCATCAATGTCAATCAGGATAGTATCATCAGCAAGTACACCCGCAAAACCATCAAGGTCTTTTACTTCTTCATAGGTTCTGAATTTGCTTTTCCCTTTGAATGGTTCAATGGCAGCCTTACCTTTTGATTTGATATAACCTTTGTAAAGTTGCTGCATAGTTTCCACCTTACTTTCCACAAGAATTGATCACCCCAAGAATCTTCTGCTTTTCTTCATCCGGCAATTCTTTCCTTAATTTGCGTGATAACGTCCATTCAG
>CAYLNV010000315.1:0-1496 GCA_964385085.1 uncultured Oscillospiraceae bacterium | reverse complement strand
ACTGTATCTACTACGATTCCTCCATTCCCCACGGCATGATCGCTGTGAACGGTGAGGACTGCGCTTTCTATGCCATCGTTTTGTCCAACGAGGCAGCCAGAACCGGTGAAGAAGCTGCAGCAGTGGCTACGGTGGATGTTCCGGTCAGTGCAACAGACGATACAGACCGTGTCTACCGCAAGTTCATTACACCCACTGTGGAAAACGGCAAGCTGACTGCCATCGCCTTCCAGAATGAAGATAAGTTCAACTTCGCCTATGATATCATCGATGCACTGGGCAGCAGCAAGCCGGAAAAGCTGGCTATGCTGCATATCTCGCTGGACGGCACGGAGCGTCGGTTCACCTTCCAGGATATGAAGAAGGAATCCGCCAGAGCGGCCAACTACTTCAAGAGCCTGGGCATCCGTCGGGGCGACCGGGTCATGCTGGTGCTGAAGCGCCACTACCAGTTCTGGTTTGCGGTGCTGGGCCTGCACAAGCTGGGCGCCATTGCCATTCCCGCAACCAACCAATTGCTTGAAAAAGACTTTACATACCGGTTTGCTGCGGGTAATGTGAAAGCCATTCTCTGCACCGCCGATGGCGATGTGGCAGACGCGGTGGACGCAGCCGCTGCAAACAGTCCCATGCTGGCGCATAAGATCCTGGTTGGCGGCAGCCGGGAGGGCTGGCACGACTTTGATGACGAGTACACCATGTTCTCCAGCCACTTTGCCCGGAAGGAGGACGCACCCTGCGGTGAAGACCCCATGCTGATGTTCTTCACCTCCGGTACCTCCGGCTATCCCAAGCTGGCGGCACACAATTATAAGTACCCCCTTGGCCACTTTATTACGGCCAAATACTGGCATCATGTGAATCCGGACGGCATGCACCTGACCATTTCCGATACCGGCTGGGCCAAGTCCATGTGGGGCAAGCTTTACGGTCAGTGGCTGTGCGAAGCTGCCATCTTTGTTTATGACTTTGACCGCTTCGATGCAGAGCAGATCCTGCCCATGTTTAAAAAGTACAATATTACCACCTTCTGCGCACCGCCTACCATGTACCGGATGCTCATTAAGCAGGATCTTTCCCGGTTCGACCTTTCCTCGGTTGAGTATGCTTCCACTGCCGGTGAGGCACTGAATCCGGAGGTTTATATCCAGTTCAAGAAGCATACAGGCATTGCCATCAAGGAAGGCTTTGGTCAGTCCGAAAGCACGGTCATCATTGCCAATCTGGCAGGCGACAGCCACAAGGTCGGTTCTATGGGCAAGCCTGTGCCTTTGTACCCGGTCCATTTGCTGGACAGCGAAGGCAAGGATGTAGACCCCGGTGAGACCGGCGAGATCTGTATCGATATTTCCAAGGGGCTGCCCTGCGGTCTGGCCTATGCCTACGAGGGCAATGCCGAGGTAACCGCAGAGACCTGGCGGGATGGCTACTACCATACCGGCGATCTGGCGTGGAAGGACGAGGACGGCTTCTACTGGTATGTGGGCCGGGCGGAC
>CAYLNV010000314.1:0-1515 GCA_964385085.1 uncultured Oscillospiraceae bacterium | reverse complement strand
CCGTTCCAGCATATTCCGGCTCTTTCCTATGTAAACAATCTAATCGTTAAGCTTGCATTTCTCAACATCTTCATCTCGGATCTGCTCAAACAGTCCGAATCCGTCTGCATCGTTCACAATTGCACACACCATATCAAAGAGTGCCTTGTAGCTCTCAACATTCATCTTGCTCTCATTCTTTTTAGCCATTTTAGTAATCTCCTTTAGATTTGATTTGTTGTTTCGGGGTTTTGTGTTCCCCTCTTTTGTAATTACATTATATCATCCGAGATTCGACCCCATGGAACATAAACATACCATGATAACCTTTGTAAAAAAGAAAAAATGCAGCCCCTAAAATGATAGCTGCACAAACAATATTGATTGTCTCCAAACAATTTGATATACTTTTGATAAGGAGGGGATTCTATGACCAAAGCGCACTTAACGGTTGCCAAAGCTGTTCCTTTGAGTGTCGGTGGATCTGGCTTTCAGATTATTTATGACCTCAAATTAACAGGTTCGGGTTACTTCAAATATGCAGAAAGTAAAGTGGAAATATATCGAGATGCAGCAACTGATGTTGTCTGCACGCTATGTAGTAAGGTGGAAGGAAAGCCTATCCGAGTCAATGATGATTTATTTGTTGTCGTCGGAATCTTTGCTACTGCTGAAGCTGCAAGAGAATATGCTAAGACCTTTGAATATAGTCTAAAATACTATCTTTCAAAGCACCACTTCTCATACAACTTAAGTTGGCGAATCAAAAATCTGGCTGGTATAGAAATCAGATCACAATGTTCCGCTACAATGAGCTGCTTGCAGCCATTTTCATTGGATAGCGTGCTACCTCTGCCCGATGAAAAGATAATAAACGCTATCGATCTATTAGAGAAGGCAGAAAGACTATATAATACCGAACTTCGATTCTTTTTGTATGTGGTTGTTTTAGAATCGCTGCTTGATAGCGAAGATGCCAAGGAACTGAAAGAAGGTGAAATTGTCGATGCAATAGATAGCACAATCGAATATATCAATTCCACTGATGTAGCAAACGATACTAAAAAATTCATTACCGAACGATTGGACGGATTGCGATATACTGGCAGCCGAAATGCGGTTAAGAAGGTAATTAACAAGTATTATCCGAATGCAAAGATTTCTTGTGATGGATCAGATAAAAAATATATCTCTATATACAATACTTGCTACAATATGAGAAACGATTTTGTCCATAACGGAATCATCGATGATAGAATCACTAATTATGTTTATGCAATCGGAAAAATCGCCTATGATATGGTTTTCGCGATTGCAAATGATCCGCAAGAAAATACTGCTCAGTCGGAATCAACTTAGTAGCAAAGATTTAGATTCCGCAAGATAGGCGCAATACGAACTTTTTCCTGACTCTTGACTGTTTTGATAGTTTTTGAATCTGATAAAAAGTTACCAAAAGTTGACGGTAGTTGATGTTTTAGAACGCTTTAGATCCTTTTGGATGATATTAGTTCGATTTATTCCGAAAAAACTTTT
>CAYLNV010000313.1:0-1526 GCA_964385085.1 uncultured Oscillospiraceae bacterium | reverse complement strand
GCTATCGTTCGCCATGCCATTCTGGGCGAGAACAGCAAGGTCTGCCGCAACGCAGTGGTAGGCGGTGCTTTTGAGCCCGGTGAAAAGAAACAGATCAGCGTTACTTCCAAGGGCGCTGTCGTTCAGGAAAACACCGCGCTTTTGCCCGGTGAAATGCTGTAAGGAGGGTATGCTATGAATCTGATGGGTATTATTTTCGCCAACGACGGTTCTCTGGGCGCACTGACTGCCAACCGCACTATGGCAAGCCTTCCCTTTGGCGGCCGCTACCGTCAGGTAGACTTTGCCCTTTCCAATCTGGTGGCTGCAGGTATGCGCCATGTGGGCATCGTTACCCGCCACAATTATCAGTCTCTTGTAAATCATGTCGGCTCCGGCGAAGAATGGGGCTTGACCCTGGAGGAAGGCGGGCTTGAGTACCTGACCCCCTACGCCATGAGCAAGACCGACACCTACCGCGGCAAGCTGGAGTCTCTCCACTCCGCTATGGCATTTCTGCAGAGCGGTCCGGAGGACGAGTATGTGGTAATGATCGACGCTTCCGTTTTGAGCAACATCGACCTTCTGGATGTGGTGGCTTCCCATGTGGAAAGCGGCAAGGATGTAACGGTCGTTACCAAAGCCGGCATCTGCAACGGCTGCCGGAAGATCGACCTTGCCATGAAGCTGGACAAAAAGGGCGCGATCACCGATATGGCCGTTGACTACGAAGCACCCGGGGATTATCTGGCTTCCATGGATATTTTCGTGCTGAACAAAAAATGGCTGATCAAGCAGGTCAAGGAGCATATTGCACACAACCTGTACCACATGGACCGGGATCTGGTCCTGGGTCAGTGGCAGAAGGGTAAGATCACCGTCAATCCCTATGTGTTCCCCGGTGTTGCCCTGTTTACGGAGACTGTTGCGGAATACTTCCAAAATACCATGTCCCTGATCGACAGGAAGACCCGCCACGACCTGTTTGGCTACAATCACCCTGTTTATACCAAGGTCCGGGACCGGGTCCCCACCTACTATGGCGAGAACTGCCAGATCGAAAACTGCATCGTGGCAGACGGCTGTATTCTGGAAGGCGAAGCAAAAGACAGCGTGCTGTTCCGTCAGGTAACCATCTGTCCCGGTGCAAAGGTGGAAGGCTGCGTCATTATGAACGATACTGTAGTGGGTGAAAACAGCGAGCTGAAATATGTGATCCTGGACAAGGATGTATCCGTCCGTTCCGGCTCACGGCTCATCGGCACACCCAACAACCCCATTGTTGTGAAGAGAGGAGACACCGTATGAAAATCGCGATCCTGGCATCGGAAGGCGCGCCTTACTGTAAATCCGGCGGCCTTGGCGATGTTATGGAGGCCCTTCCCGCCGCCCTTTCGCGAATAGAAGGCAACGAAGTGGTGCTGATCCTCCCCTATTATAAAAAGATCAAGGACGATCCTGCCTATGAAGTGGAGCAGGTGGCACAGTTTCATGTGGCCCTGGGCTGGCGGCAGCAGTATGCCGGTATCCTGCGTCTGAAAAACCGT
>CAYLNV010000312.1:0-1531 GCA_964385085.1 uncultured Oscillospiraceae bacterium | reverse complement strand
AGCACCCTTCTTGGTCTTCACCAGCTGCAGAGCGGGACGGACAGTGTCAGCAGTAGAGTAGGTAGCGCCGCCCAGCAGGGAGTCAGCATAGCCCAGCTTCACCAGCATCGTGCCGAAGTAGTTGCCCTTGGAAAGAGCAGCCTTGCAGTCCTCCGGGGACATCTTGCCCTTGCGCAGCTCCACCATCTTCTCGACCATAGCATCCATACCGGCATAGGTTGCGGGATCGATGATCTCCACACCCTCGATATTAAAGCCGCCCTTTGCAGCGTTGGCCTTAACCTCCTCCACATTGCCGATGAGAATGGGGGTCAGGAAGCCGCCTTCCACCAGACGGGCGGTGGCCTCCAGGATTCTGGCATCGTGGCCCTCGGTGAAAACGATCTTCCGGGGGTTCTGTTTCAAAGTTTCAATCATAGCGTTGAACATGATATTCTTTCCTCCAATATTGGGCTTTGCCCATAATTTTACAAATAAATTATACATCACAAATCCGGTTGTTGCAACCGCTTTTTTTAATAGTTGACAGTTATATTGCAGGTTCGATGGTTACGAATACCAATCGAAGCCGCGTCATCCTGACCGAGCGTAAGCGAGTGGAAGGATCCTCGCACCAATTTTTACTTTAATGAATAAATAAACGGGAAGCTTCTTCGACGCGCTCCGCTTGCTCAGAATGACGCATTTTTGGCGGTTATAAGCAACCATCGTATCGTTTCCTATAATTTTCAATTTTCAGCTTTCAATTTTTGATTGACCTTTATGAAAAATTTTGCTATTTTAGAAATAAGAAAGGAGGCTGTTTCAAATGAATGTAGAAGCAATGGTCTGGCTTGTCTTAGCGATCATATTTCTGATCATTGAGGCAAATACTGTTGCTATGGTGTCCTTGTGGTTCTGTGCCGGTGCGATAGGAGCCATGATCGCCGCTTTTTTGAACGCACCGGTATATGCCCAGATCATCGTGTTTGTGGTGGTGTCGGCGCTGATGCTGGCAGCTTTGCGGCCGTTTGTCAGGAAGTATTTTAATCCCAAGGTGGAAAAGACCAATATCGATGCGGTGATCGGCTCTGTGGGAACAGTCATTCGTCCCATCGATAACATTGAAGCCACCGGTCAGGTGAAGCTGAGCGGTATGGAGTGGACCGCCAGAAGCACATCCGGTGCGCCCATCCCCCAGGGTACGATCGTAAAGGTGGACCGGGTGGAGGGTGTGAAGGTCTTTGTAACCCCTGAGGAAAGCAAAATAAAGGAGGAAATGTTATGATTCCGTTTTTGATCATTGTTGCCCTTGTTTTTATTCTGATCGTTAAGAACATTTATGTGGTTCAGCAGTCCAGAGCCTATGTGGTGGAGCGGCTGGGCGCATTTCATAAGGTCCAGGGCGTAGGCCTGCACCTGAAAGTGCCCTTTATCGACCGGATCGCCCGCCGTGTCAGCCTGAAGGAGCAGGTGCTGGACTATCCCCCTCAGCCTGTGATCACCAAGGATAATGTTACCATGCAGATCGACACGGTGGTCTATTTCCAGA
>CAYLNV010000311.1:0-1548 GCA_964385085.1 uncultured Oscillospiraceae bacterium | reverse complement strand
AGGAAATGCTCTATAAAACAGCCGTTCCGGTCTGGATGCTGGGAGGCTGCTCCGCCTGGCAGCTATATTACCTGCTGCGGGGGATGCCCCTTGTATACATACTGGTGTGTATTTGCATCCTGTTTTTCTGTGCAGGCTATACTTCTGTGATCGGCGGACGGCATAAGCCCTGGCTGCTCCTGCCCATGTATTTGGTTTTGCTGGGCGCTGTGGGATATATCCACTATCAGCTTCGGCTGCAGACACTGCCCATGGGTGCGATTTATTATGTTCTGCCGGCTTATCTGCTGATCCTGGGATTGATCACGATGCTCTTTGCCATGAAGGTGCATACAGACGGCAGGTATCATCCTACCTGGGGCGACCGTGCAGACGGCAGAAAAATTCGTTCCACCCCGCCCATTGATCAGATCGGACCTTACATTATGGTCAATCGTACCGGGGCGAATAATATGTTTTCTGAGTCTGTGGAGATCACCGAGCTGGAACGCTATATCCGCCGCAAGCGCAGGGAAGGCATGACCGGCCTGGGCATAACCCATGTGATCATAGCAGCCTATGTAAGGACCATAGCCAAATACCCCGCCCTGAACCGGTTCGTGGCAGGGCAAAAGGTGTATTCCAGAGGCGAGGACATCGCCCTGAGCATGACGGTGAAAAAGGAATTGTCTGCTTCCTCTCCGGATACCGTTATCAAGGTGCATTTAGATCCCCGCGATACCGTCGATGATGTCTATCGAAAATTCAATGCCCAGGTGGAGGAAGCGAAGAACACACCGCTGGATTCCAACGTGGACAACACTGCGGGTGTTCTTACCATGATCCCCGGGATCGTCCTGAAATTTGTTGTCTGGCTGCTGAAGACGCTGGATTATTTCGGGCAGATCCCCGCGTTTTTGCTGGAGATCAGCCCCTTCCACGGAAGTGCATATTTCACATCTATGGGCTCATTGGGCATCCGCCCGGTGTATCACCATCTTTATGATTTCGGTACGATCCCCGTGTTCTGCGCCTTTGGCAGGAAACGACGGGCAGAAGAGATCGTAAACGGGGAGATCGTGGTGCGAAAGTATTTGGACCTGAAGTTCAATCTGGATGAGCGGATCTGCGACGGATATTACTATGCGGCTGTCATCAAGCACTTTGTACGTATTCTCAGCCATCCCGAATTGCTGGATAGTCCGCCGGAGAAGGTGGAACAGGATGTTCCGTGATCGTTGACTCGATGGCTGTATTTACACGATTCGAATCTCCAGCTTCTCACCAAAAGGAAAAAGCCACCCGGATGGGTGGCTTTTTCACGACCCGCTGGAGATTCGTTGCATTTTCGCCTATGGCGAAAATTAAGGCAGCCACCAGTGTTTGCACTGGTGTCAGCAACAGTCCACCGGACTGTTGCATTTACATGATTCGAATCTCCAGCTTCTCACCAAAAGGAAAAAAGCCACCCGGATGGGTGGCTTTTTTCCATTTGGTGACCCGCGGGAGATTCGAACTCCAGACCCATTGCTTAAAAGGAAATTGCTCTGCCACCTGAGCTAGCGGGTC
>CAYLNV010000310.1:0-1565 GCA_964385085.1 uncultured Oscillospiraceae bacterium | reverse complement strand
CAGGCTGCACCTTTGTTCTTTGCCATTGGCATGCACTGCCTGGGCTGCCCCTCTTCCAGAGGTGAGACCGTTGAAGAAGCCTGTGCAGTACATGGTGTAGAGTGCGAGCCCTTCCTGGCTCAGTTAAACCATTTCCTGGAGGCTTACGAAGCCGATCAGGCTTCCAAGCAGAACTGATAACAACAGGGGCAGAAAGTAATTTCCGCCCCTGTATTTTCTATGGAGGATGAATGATGAACATCTCCCTTTCTCCCCGGCTGGCCGCCTGCTGCAGCTTTGTGCATACCGGCGACCGGGTGGCTGATGTTGGCTGCGACCACGGCTATCTTGGCATTTATTTACTTAAAGAAGGCATTGCCGCTTCTGTGATCGCTTCCGATGTAAACGAAGGGCCGCTGCAAAGTGCCCTGAACAATTCTGAAAAATACGGTGTGCGGGATCGGATGCGCTTCTGTCTTTCTGACGGTGTGCGGAATATCCCCCAGGACTTTGACGTAATGGTCTGCGCCGGTATGGGGGCAGACACAATGATCTCTATTTTAGAGGCTGCGCCCTGGCTAAAAAACGATGCCTATCGTTTGATATTACAGTGTCAGTCCAAAACACCTATGCTGCGGCAGTATCTTTCCGAAAACGGCTGGTGTATCCGCAAGGAAGCTGTCGTTCGCGACGGAAGATTTTTATATACCGTTATGGAGGTCCTTTGGAAGCCGGGCCACCCGCTGGCTTGCAGTGAATGGTACTTCCCTCCTGCCCTTCAGGAGAATCCGTCAAGGGAATGTGCGGAATATTACCTCTGGGTCAAGGACGGTCTTAATAAGATCATCACCGGTCGCAGAGAAAACGCTGACCCGATATTGATCGAAGTTCTGCGTGAGCTTGCGCAACTGGAGCACCATCCCAATTTAGCCTGGTTAAAGGAGGAACAGACATGATCACAGTGAAGGATGTTTTATCCTATATCGAAACCATCGCGCCCAGCTCCATGAAAATGGAATGGGATAATGCGGGGCTGCTTTGCGGAAGCAGCAGTCAGCAGGTCCATAAGATCCTGGTGGCTTTAGACCCATTTGAATCCGTTTGCAAGGAGGCACTGGATGTGGGCGCAGATCTAATTGTAACCCATCATCCTTTGATCTTTCATGCGCCTATGTCTGTTACTGACGGGTCTTCCTTAGGCCGCACCATTCTCTTTCTGGCTTCCCACGGAATCAGCGCGATCAATGCCCACACCAATCTGGATCGTGCCCCCGGTGGGGTCAATGATGTGTTGGCAGAAGCCCTGGGACTTACAGATATCCAAGTGATCGATCCGGCAGGTTCGAGCTTACTGCGGCAAGGTGTTGTAACGGAGCAGCCGCTGGAGGATTTTCTCTGTCATGTAAAGGAACATCTGGGTTGCCCCGGTCTGCGTTATGTCAGCGGTGGCAAGGCAGTTTGCAAGGTAGCCGTTGGCGGTGGTTCCTGTGGAAGTGAGCTGTTCGCTGTTGCCAATGCCGGCTGTGATACGTTTGTAACCGCAGATGTGAAGTACAATCAATTCTGGGATGCAAAGGATCTGGGGA
>CAYLNV010000309.1:0-1578 GCA_964385085.1 uncultured Oscillospiraceae bacterium | reverse complement strand
GTCCGCAGACTGGTTGTGGCAATCCGTTCTCCTTGTGAAAAAGCTCTGTAATTGCGACGTTTTTAAGATGCGGTTTGCCACGTTGCGCTATGCGCTCCTCGCAAAGACGTGGAGGTACGATGGCTGGTTCCAATGTTTACAACCGACTGTCAAACAAGAAATTGGCAGTAAAAGAGCCTGTTGCATTTGCTTTGCAACAGGCTCTTTTTTACAATTTCAGGAAACTATGTGCCGTCTTCCAGGCGATCTGCTCTTTCTGTTCGTCCGTTAATTTTAACTGTAAAAACCGCTGTACTTCCGTCACCGGGTCCCACAGGGGATAATCCGTGCCGTATGCCATACGCTCCGCACCATAGCGATTGATATAATCCTCAGCAACACCCTTGTCCATAAACATCAGGGAGCTGGAAATATCGAAAATGCAGTTCTTGTCTTTCAGCAGGCTGTAAGCCTCCTCATACATCCGGTAGCCGCCAAAGTGGGCAGCGATCACATCCAGCTTTGGAAACATCTCCAGCAAATGGCGCAGCCGGGCAGGTCGGGAATACTCATAGCGGGGGTCGCCCATATGGAACATCACCGGAATACGGCCGGAAACCGCCTCATAGGCAGGAAACAGCCGGGGGTCGTCAATGTCAAAATGCTGGAAGTCCGGGTGCATTTTAATTCCCCGCAGACCGTTATCCAGAATGTACTGTGCTTCCCCTGCCACATCCTCTTGCCCTGCGTGGATGGTGCCAAAGCCCACAAAATCGTCGCAGGCTGCCACCTGCTCCAAAATAAAATCGTTTATATGGCGGGTGCGGTCCGGCAGTACTGCCACCGGCAATACCACAAACTGGGAAATACCGGCTTCCTTGCCCCGCTTCCGGAGCATAGAAACAGTTCCGTTCATCCCACCCCCATCAAGTTCATAAAAGTCCTGTATGCTGTTGGTCGCTTTTTGCGCAACCGGTTCGGGATAAATATGGGTGTGGATATCAATAATACGCATGTTCTTTGCCTTCTTTTTTGCGGATATGCTCCATTATACCACGGGTGATAAAAAATGCAAGTGCTTCATTTTTCAGGCATTACTTCCTTATGGTGTGTTGCCCAAGGCACGTTTTTGTTTTTTGTCTGCATCCGGTGTTGTACCCAGCAAATAATCTGCAGACACATTGTAAAACTTACACAGAGTGATCAAGTGGCGAATAGGCAACTCGTTTGCGTCCCGTTCGTAGCGCGCGTACATTGTTTGAGATGTTCCAAGAATATCAGAGATCTGTTTTTGTGTAAGATCATTGTCCTCTCGCAATCCCCGCAATTTGTCCATATATGTGGGCATATACAATCCTCCTTGTATAGCATACCCACAATTTAGCACAGTAAAGATGTTTACTATTGACTTTAGTAAACAAATTTACTACACTTATGTTGCAAGGTTTCGAGTTTAAAAGTAATATGGGGCATCGAACCCAAAAAGCAAAGACGGACAGCCGGGGGCGGCTGTCCCTACGAACGAAGAAAGAGCCTGTCGGTTGACAGGCTCTTTCTTATATAATCATTATTTTACCAGCAGCTCTGCGATCTGGATGC
>CAYLNV010000308.1:0-1595 GCA_964385085.1 uncultured Oscillospiraceae bacterium | reverse complement strand
TGACCAATGATTCCGGTGTTCGCTGGCTGAAGACCCAGACCGGCATCGAGGCGGATTCCCTTGAGGAAGGCTATTTCTACACCAACCCCGACAACGGCTACGTCTTCGCGATCTGGAATCCCAACGAGATCCACAACCAGAACTTCATTTCCACCAAGACCGCCAGCTATATGGTCGATTTCTTTGAGGAAGTCTTCGGCGCGCCGAATCCCATTGAAAGCTCCAATCAGATCTGGTTCTGGAAGCAGATCTTCTCCTTCATCGGTATCATCGGCTTCTTCCTGTTTGTGATCCCCTGCCTGTACTTCGTGCTGAAGATACCTGTATTCCAGCCTCTGGAGCGCGAAAACACCTTTGTGCTGCCTCCGCTGGTAGGCGACGCCAAGAAGAAGTACCTGAAGAGCATTTTCACCGGTGTTCTGATCAACACCATCACCTTCCTGCCCGTCGTTATGATCGGCATGCTGATGATCATCAATCCCGTGCTTCCCCAGGCCTCTACCAGCGGTTTCGTTGCCTGGGGTGTCGCCTGCGGTGCGTCCACGCTGATCGCTGTCCGGCGGGGCACAGGCCTGAAATACAAGCAGAATACGGAATACTTTGGCTTCAAGACCACATGGAAGGAATTTCTGCGGGTATTGGCGCTGTCTGTTACCGTTGCCGCAATGACCTATGGCCTGCTGTTCATTGTGAAGTATCTGTTTAACACCGACTTCCGCCTGTGGACCTATGCCATCCGTCCCTTCAGCTTCAACAAGATCACCATTGCCCTGCGGTATCTGCCGCTGTTCTTCATCCTGCAGTTTGCCAACGGCATTGCCATCCGCAGAAACAATTTTGACAACTGGAGCGACAATAAGCGTATTGCCTTCTCTACCACCATGTCCCTGATCCCCATTGCCATTCTGCTGCTGATCACCTATATTCCCATCCTGTTCACCGGCTCTCCCACCTTCGGCACCAGCGGCAGCAATCTGATCCTGCTGGCTATGGGACAGGGCTCCATCAAGCTGTACTCCTATATCATTTCTGTGGGCATTACCGCCTTTATCCATGTGAAATCCCAGAAGTATACCGGCAATATCTGGGCAGGTGTGCTGATCAACAGTCTGATCATCTGCATGATCACCGTTGCCAATTGCAACTCTATCACTGCGTTCTGATCATTCATAAGCCTAACGGGAAAATTCGTGATCACGGCTGTTTAACGAGTGAAGCACTCGGCGACTCAGCGGTGCATTGTATCAGATCATGCCAAAACATTCAAACCCGAACCTTTTATGGGTCTATGAATAATATCTGTTATAATATAATTGGGTAGTTTTTTCGCAATACGAGCAACACGATATAACACAGCACGTCTGGCAGTAATGTCAGACGTGCATCTTTCTGCGTGTCGCGCTCTTTCTTGATGTCCTCATAGTCGGAATAGGGCTTGACTGCATTCGCTTTGGCTTTCTGGATGTCCCTGCCGTTTTCCTCCATGATGGCATCGATCACTTCCTTCGGAAGTGCTTCCTCGCCTACCTTGAGATTTTGCAAAAATTCGCGTTTCATAGGGTTTCCTTTCTCCGATACGCTTTGATCACGGAGGT
>CAYLNV010000307.1:0-1596 GCA_964385085.1 uncultured Oscillospiraceae bacterium | reverse complement strand
AGTGACAAACAGGCAGCTACCAGCCAAAAGCAAAAGCTTCCGGCGGTCGGTGATCTGCTGCAGACCCAAATTCAAAATGGGACTAAATAAGATCAGACCAATATACATTTCCACATACCAGGCATAATTACTGAAGGTGAAAAAACGCTCCAGCCATACAGACAGACCGTCCTTTTCACCAATCAGAAAATAGCGGATCGGGTAGGAGATAATGCAGGTCAGCACATACCCCACCAGCACAGTCAGCAAACCCCTGTAATAGCCCTTCGTCCAAGGCTTTGCGGATTTCAAGTAACCGGTCAGCAGCATAAACATGGCGTTGCAGCCGTAAAACAGCCAGCGGAAGCTATTGGCAAGCCATACATCTGCCCCTGCCTGGGGCAAACTGTAAAAGCCGTTATACAGGCAGGCATGTAAGCCGTTTACAAACAAAAGACCCAGGATTCGGAACAGATCCACTCCCGCTTCCCGCTTTGGCATGGCTTGGATTTGAACCGGGACTTTATTCTTCCTTTTCATATAACCATCTCCCAGATCAGGATTTACTTAAATTATAGCAAATAACCCCAAAAATGGCAACGGTTTCGGGAAGCTATGGATAATTTTTGAATTTTAAGAAAACAATTTGTATTTTTTCAGAAATTATAGTTGTCAATTGGGCTGACTTATATTAAAATAGGAAAGGATATAGAAGAAGGAGTGAGGTATTTTGCCGGAAATCAAATATAAACGCATTTTGCTGAAGGTCAGTGGCGAGGCTCTGGGCGAGAAAACTGCCGCCGGGGATGGCTTTGGCCTGAATTTTGCGAAGATCCATGAGGTCTGCGATTCGATTAAGACCTGCGTGGAAATGGGTGTACAGGTGGGCCTGGTCATTGGCGGTGGAAACTTCTGGCGGGGTGTCAAGAACGGCACTGGAAAGCTGCAGCGCTCCCATGCCGATGCCATGGGTATGCTGGCAACGGTTATGAATGCCATTGCTGTGGGCGATGTGCTGGAGCAGCACGGTCTGGATGCAAGAGTTCTGACGGCTGTGGAAATGAACAAATTTGCCGAGTACTTTACCCGGGACACGGCAAACCGCTACTTAAACGAGGGTAAGGTGGTCATCTTTGCGGCCGGAACAGGCAATCCCTATTTCTCCACAGACACCGGCGCGGTCCTGCGGGGTGTGGAGATCGAAGCGGATGCCATCCTGATGGCAAAGAATGTGGATGCCATTTACTCTGCCGACCCGGCAAAGGACCCCAATGCGATCCGCTATACCCAGCTTACTTACGATGAGGTGCTGGCACAGCATCTGAAGGCCACCGATTCCACAGCTATGACATTGGCTATGGATAACGACATGACCCTGGTCTGCTTCGGTCTGGCAGAAGAGAATAGTATTGTTCGCGTGGTTCAGGGCGAAGCGATCGGAACCACCGTGAAAAACAAGTTTTAAGGAGGACTACATTATGGCAGTAGATTTCAGCGATTACGGAAGAAGAATGGAAAAGGCACTGGAGCATTTGGCTGAGGAATTCGGTGCGGTTCGCGCCGGCCGTGCCAATGCAAAGGTTCTGGATCGGATCACAGTTGAATATTATGGCAGTG
>CAYLNV010000306.1:0-1598 GCA_964385085.1 uncultured Oscillospiraceae bacterium | reverse complement strand
TCCCCCGCTGCCATTTGGAGGATATTACCCGTGCTGACTTCTATGGCTTTGTTGTTCCCTTTGTAAATGAGCTGCAGAACCTGTCCCGTCAGGCCGGTATTCCGGTGAAGATCCGTGCCTGCGACACCATGGGCTACGGTGTTCCCTACACAGAGGCGGCTATGCCCCGCAGTGTTGGCGGTATCATTTACGGTCTGCAGCACTATGCCGATGTCCCCAGTGAGTGCCTGGAGTGGCACGGCCACAACGACTTCTATAAGGCTGTTGCCAACGCTTCTACCGCATGGCTGTACGGCGCTTGTGCGGTCAACTGCTCCCTGCTCGGCATCGGTGAGCGTACCGGCAACATCCCGCTGGAAGCCATGGTCTTTGAGTATGCTTCCCTCCGGGGTTCTATGGACGGTATGGATCCCACTGTGATCACAGAGATCGCAGATTTCTTCCACCGGGATATGGGCTATGAGGTTCCGCCTATGACTCCCTTCGTCGGCAAACGGTTTAACGAGACCAGAGCCGGTATCCACGCTGACGGTCTTTTGAAGGATGCGGAAATCTACACCATTTTCGACACCCAGAAGCTTTTGAACCGCCCGGCTACGGTCGAGATCAGCAAAACCTCCGGTGCGGCCGGTATTGCCTACTGGATCAACCAGAACTACCGTCTCATCGGCACACCTAACGAGCTGGCAAAGAACGATCCCCTGATCGTCGAATTGAAGGCATGGATCGATCAGCAGTATGAGGATGACCGCCAAACTGTCATGTCTCATGGCGAGTTGGAAGAAAAGATCGAGGAACTGGCCCCCGGCCGTTTCCAGAAGGTATAAGGAGGTATCGGACTATGCGGGAATTTAAAACTATTTCCCTGGCAGATCAGGTATTTGAAAAGCTGGAATCCGATATTATTACCGGTGTTTACCCCAGAGGAGAGGTCCTGACCGAGCTGAAGCTGGTGGAAAACTTAGGTGTCAGCCGCACCCCCATCCGGGAGGCATTGCGCCGTCTGGAGCAGGAGCGGCTGATCGAGGATTCTGCCAAGGGCTCTGTGGTCCTGGGAATCACTGTTGACGATCTGATCGACATTATGGAGATCCGTCAGAGTATCGAAGGTCTTGCTGCCTATTATGCCACCAAGAATATTACAGCCGAAGAGCTGGAAGAGCTGCGGCAGATCAGTGAGCTGCAGGACTTCTACTACGAGAAGCGGGATATTGAGCGGCTGCGGCAGATGGACGACCGGTTCCATGTGGCGATCTACGAGATGTCCAAGCGGAATGTGATCTGCGACACCCTGCGGCCCTTGCATCGCAAGACCCAGCGCTACCGTAAGCTCTCTATGGGCGACGATCAACGGCTGACCAGCTCTATCCAGGAGCATAAGGACATTTTCGCAGCCATTTCCAGCGGCAATGCAGAGCTGGCTTCCAATCTGATCTCCAAGCATATTGAAAATGCAAAAATACACATGATCGAAAGGTTTGATTATCATGGGTAAGACGATCGCACAAAAAATTATTGCTGCCCACTTGGTTTCCGGTGATATGACACCCGGCAGCGAGGTCGCTCTGCGGATCGACCAGACCCTGACTCAGGATGCC
>CAYLNV010000305.1:0-1619 GCA_964385085.1 uncultured Oscillospiraceae bacterium | reverse complement strand
TCAAGTTCATGGGCTTCGATGAGAAGGGCCGTGCAAACTTCAGCCGCAAGGACGCACTGAAGGAAATGGGCGAAAATCAGTAAGCAATACAAAAAAGTTATCATTTAAGGGTGTGCTGCAGTATTTTGCAGCACACCCTTTCAGCTTGTCAAAAACATATTTTCTGACCCTCTGTGGTTGACTTTTTCGCGGGGATTCGTTATTATTCTTTTGGGAGTATGTATTTTTTTGCATTTTTTATGTAAAATTTTTGTGGGGGAGGTCCTGTTATGAGCGAAAATCTGATCACCTACGCTGCATTTTTAACCAGCACCGACGCGCCCCCTTTTCATTCCCACCAGGACCACGAGATCCTTTTCATCACATCCGGTGAGGTGGAGCTGGCGCTGCCCTCCAAGACTATACAGGCAAAAAAGGGCGATCTGGTCTTTTTGAGCAATTACGAAAGCTACCACACCCGTCTGATCCGAGGGCCTTATAAGCGCTATATGCTCTCCATTTCCTCGGAGATCATTGCCCACCAGTCCATCGATCCGGTCCTTCTTGCTATTCTGCGGAATCACCCGGCAGAATTTAATCACTGCGTCAGGGTGCGGGATGTTTCCTGCTTCCAGTCTATTTTCAGCGCAATGGTTTCTGAGTACAATTCCCGTTTCCGGAAGCCATACACCAAGGAATTGCAGCGAAGCCTTGTAATAGAATTTCTGATCCGTTCCTACCGGACCCAAAATCGCTCGGCTCTGTTTATGCTCAACACCAATATGCGGGACAGGATCCTCTCCATGCAGGATTACATAGACAAAAACTTCCGCACAGACCTGCGGATCCATGTTCTGTGCGAGGATCTGCACATCAATCCCTCTCACTTCTCCCGGATGTTTAAGACATATGTGGGTATGAGTCCCAAGCAATATCTGACCTTTGTGCGGATGGACCATGTGCGCACCGCCCTGTCCTCCACCAACCGCTCCATCACCAATATTGCCATGGAGAACGGCTTTATCGACATCAACAATTTCACCCGTACCTTCCGAAAGACCTTTGGTCTTACCCCCTCCCAATACCGGGAGCACCTGCGGAAGGAGAATAAAGCACAATATTAAGGGTCAGTTGCAAAAATCAAAAATCTATCGTTAGCATTTGCAGGACGTAGGTTTGTATCATTTAAGGGTGTGCTGCAGTATTGGGCAACACACCCTTTTTACATTATTCGTTATAGCCGTTGGGATTGTTCTTCTGCCAGTTCCATGCGTCCCGGCACATATCCTCCAGGTTCTTTTCTGCCGTCCAGCCCAGCTTCTCCCTGCTCTTGGCGGGATCTGCGTAGCAGGTAGCAATATCGCCGGGGCGGCGGGGTGCGATCGCATAGGGCAGATCCACCTGATTCACATCCCGGAAGGCCTTGACCATATCCAGCACGGAATAGCCGGTGCCTGTTCCTAAATTGAACACCTCGCAGCCGTGGTTTTCTGCGGCATATTTCACTGCAGCCACATGGCCCTTCGCCAGATCCACCACATGGATATAATCCCGGACACCGGTGCCGTCAGGGGTGTCGTAATCATCGCCGAACACGCTTAATTTCTCCCGACGGCCCACCGCCACCTGAGTGATATAGG
>CAYLNV010000304.1:0-1624 GCA_964385085.1 uncultured Oscillospiraceae bacterium | reverse complement strand
CATAGATGCACGGGCACCGGAACGAACAGAAACCAGCAGAGGATTCTCCAGATCACCGAACTTCTTGCCGGTGATGGCCTCCATCTTCTCAATATACTCCATGATCTCAGCCATGATCTCGTCGTTGATCATGCGGCCGTCCTCATAATACTGAGTACAAGCCTCTGTGGAAATAGTAAAGCCCTGGGGAACCGGAAGTCCGATCTTGGTCATTTCCGCCAGATTCGCACCTTTACCACCCAGAAGCTCACGCATCCCACCGTTTCCTTCGGTGAACAGATATACATACTTATGCGCCATTGAAAAATCTCCTTTCAATTGATTGGCAGCCGCCGGCTGCACTTACTTTTTCGCAGTACTTCTAAATGCCCCGATAGTATAACACAGCTTTCCAAAAATGTAAACAGTTTTACTTATTTTTATTCAATTTTATCCTTTTTCAGCACTTTCTTCCTGTTTTTCGGTATAATAATACGCTGTAATCGCACCAAGGCGCAATTACAGCGTTTGTTTAGTATTCTCGTACAACAGCCTTTACCAGCCCCACAAGCTCTGCATCCGTACCATCGATGGGCTCGTAAGCATCGTTTTCCGGCATGAGCCAAACCTGACCGTTTTTCCGGCTCAGACGCTTGACCGTTGCTTCATCGCCAATACGGGCCACCACGATCTGACCGTCGTCAGCCGTCTGCTGGGGGCGGACCACGACCTTATCTCCGTCCAGGATCCCTGCGCCCACCATACTGTCGCCCCGAACACGGAGGGCAAAGCACTTCGGATCGCCTTCCCAGGCCATCGTCCCCTCCTGATTCTCCAGCGCCAGAATGGGAACACCGGCCGTTACCACACCGATCACCGGGATCTGCCCCGGACGCAGGGTGGTTACGACGGCTCTTTTCCGGCCCTTTTGTCCCGGAGAAGCCAGCAGACCCTTTTCCTGAAGCTGGGAAAGGTGATAGCTGACCGAAGCCGTGGAGCGCAGACCCACAGCCGCACCGATCTCCCGAATAGAAGGGGCAAAGCCGTTTTCCTGAACAAACTGATTCACAAACTCAAGGATCATCTGGGATTTATTGCTGGTTCTGGGCATGACCATCCCTCCGTCTTACTTGATATGCCCATTATAGCACAAATGAGCGAAAAAGGAAAGCCTTTTTTCAACCCCCTGTTATTTATAATGCCTTTTCCCCCACCGCAATGCCGTCTTCTGAAAGCCGGTATTGACAACAAAGCTTTAGACGCGATCAAAAAAGGAAACAGCATCACGCTTTTGACGCTGGAAAAGATTTGTGCCATCCTGGGTTGCACCCCCAATGATGTGGTGCGTTTCGTTCCGAACCGATAATAGGGCTGTAAAGAAGCCTGATAAAATGGGAGGTAGCTCGATTTTTGAGCTACCTCCCAAACCTTTTCATTCACCTTGGAAAAATATGCGTTTTTTACAGCCTCTTTTTTATTTAACAGAGTTTTGCGCCGGCAGGAATGGCATCGTCCACCATAATGAGGTGCAGCTTTTCCTCACCCTTTTCTGTGTGGACGGCAGAGATCAGCATACCGCAGGATTCCCGACCCATCATCTTTCTGGGGGGCAGGTTGGTGATGGCAACCAGGGTCTTGCCGATCA
>CAYLNV010000303.1:0-1630 GCA_964385085.1 uncultured Oscillospiraceae bacterium | reverse complement strand
TTATCCTCCTGCATATCCTTATTGTAAGCAAGAGGCAGTCCCTTCAGGGTGGTCAGCAATGCCATCAGGTCGCCATAAACGCGGCCTGTCTTACCACGAACCAGCTCAGCCATATCGGGATTTTTCTTCTGGGGCATGATGGAAGAGCCGGTGGTATAGGCATCCGATAATTCCACAAACTTAAACTCCCAGCTTGACCAGAGAATGATCTCCTCGGAAAAGCGAGAAAGGTGCATCATCAAAATGCTGACAGCGCTTATCAGCTCCACGCAGAAGTCCCGGTCGGAAACACCGTCCAGAGAGTTTCTGCAAATGCCGTCGAACCCAAGCTTCTTTGCTTCAAGGCGCCGGTCTGTAGCGTATGTCGTGCCGGCCAGCGCACAGCAGCCGATCGGCGACTGATTCATGCGCTTTCGGGTATCCGCCAGACGGTCCAGATCCCGCAGGAGCATCATAGCATAGGCCATCAGGTAATGCCCGAAGGTTACCGGCTGCGCCCGCTGCAGATGGGTGTAACCGGGCATAATGGTGTCTGCATATGTATCTGCTTTTTCGGTGATCGCAGCGATCAGGTCCTTCACAAGTGCGCTGATCCTGTCGGTCTCATCCCGCAAATACATTCGGACATCCAGTGCCACCTGATCGTTGCGGCTTCTGGCGGTGTGCAATTTTTTGCCCACATCTCCAAGGCGCTGGGTCAGCACCTGTTCCACAAACATATGGATATCCTCGCACTCCATGTCAATGGGCAGCTTACCGCTTTCAATATCCTGCAGGATCTGCTCCAGACCTGCGATCAGGGCATCTGCATCCTCTTGGGTGATGATCTTCTGAGCCGCCAGCATGGCTGCATGGGCCATTGAGCCGGTGATATCCTGACGATACATCCGACTGTCGAAGCGAATGGAGGAATTGAAGTCGTCAGCGATCTTTTCAGTAATGCCGTCTGTTCTGCCGGCCCACATTTTAGCCATTGAAATTTCTCCTTTTAAAAACACTGTATGGGCGCGTTGCAAAATGATGCAATGCGCCCTAAAACTATGCAATTGTCTACATCCTGCGGATGTAGGGGCGCATGATCGCCCCTACAGATTCTATCGCAGAATTTTTGCATTTTGCAACAGACCATTACAAGTCATTTATTTACCGTCAACCATGGCCTGAACCTTAATAGGCAGACCAAACAGATTGATGAAGCCGGCTGAATCAGCCTGGTTGTAGTCGCTCTCACCAAAGGTAGCGATCTCCTCAGAGTACAGGGAGTAGGGACTCCACACGCCGGCATTGATCATATTGCCCTTATACAGCTTCAGGCGGACCTTACCGGTAACCCGCTCCTGAGTCTTGTCCACAAATGCGGACAGAGCCTCACGCAGAGGGGTGAACCATTGGCCGTTATACACCAGCTCTGCAAAGGTGATAGACAGTCTCTGCTTTTCGTGGGAAGAGTCCGATAGGCCGTCGGGTTCTTGTGAAGATGTATGTATAACCACGGATGGTATGTAGAAAACCCGGAGAGGTTTCGCTACATACCATTTTTTATTCTAGATACCGTGGAAGTGCATAACAAATAATACTATAAGGGGGCATAAGTTGAGAATTGATTCCAGTAATATAGGAATGGAATCCG
>CAYLNV010000302.1:0-1636 GCA_964385085.1 uncultured Oscillospiraceae bacterium | reverse complement strand
CTTACACAGGGGAGGCTCCGGTGCGGTGCATCTGCCGCCGTCTGTAAATGCAGGGTGGCGGCACGTGAATCATGCAGGGCGGGGGCTTGCTCCCGCCGCTTCCGCAACATCAAATGATAATATGCGGTCAAACCAATTTTCTTTCTTGTTCTCCTCACTTTTCCTTGAAAAGCGGGTCGGCGGGGTAAATGCCCCGGAGCTTTTGCATAACACGGGAAACCGCGTCCCTGGAATTTTTCCAGTCCGCACCGGCATTGCGATAGTCAAACTTCTGGACAAACCAATCCAGCTCCTCCTGAAGTCTTTCTAAATTCCTCTGCATCAGCGGAAAGATCGTGGCATAAAACCAATCGTGCTGAGCATTGGGAAGCTGGGTATTCGCTTCCTCCATGAGCCTGCCAAAATGGCGCATACAGAAGCCTTTTCCATTCTCCACAAGCTGCCGGAATTCCGGATCTTTCACAAGGAAGAAAAAGGTGCTGTAATAGCGGGCCATGCTTTCCTCCACACTTTCGCACAGGAAGCACTTCCCCTCCCGCTCCTTTTCCCACCGGAGCAGTCCGTTTTCAGCCGCAGGCTTGCCACCAAACAGGCTTTTCTTAGGGGGCGCGGAAAACTCCCCGATTTGCTGTTTCAGTTCCTTGCACATCCCCACAAGGTAGGTCTGCAGGATCAGCGCATTTCCAAGGGAATTGCCGTAGTCGAACAGCTTTTTCATGTGGACACCGCAAAAGCCGCGGTTATCGGTCCTGCCCCGGATCTCCGGCTCCATATAGGATGCCCCCGGGCCTATGATATAGCGAATGGCCCGCTGCTCTGCCTGCCGTTCCAGATAGCAAAAGGGGCACTCATCTTCCGACCGGAAGGCTTCGTTTACCGGAATGGTCTCGATTCTTTCTTTCATATGCTTACCCTCAAATGAAAAAGGGCTGTTCCCCCGGGAACAGCCCTTTTAATGATTACTTCCTGGGCTTTTTGATCTTGTTCAGCTTGGCATTGATATCCAGAAGCTGCTCCTTGGTGAAGTTGATATTCATCGTGCCCATCATGCCGGCCAGACGGATGAAGGTGAAGCCGCCCAGCATATCCATCATGCCGCCCATGGCGCTCATATCCATTGCCTGACCCACACCTTCCTTGGCCTTGGGCATCAGCTTGGCAAACAGGCCCATGACCAGCATCTTGCCCTGCAGGGTCGCCATAATGTCGCTGAACTTATCATTCAGAGACAGGTAGCCCTCGGGGGTGGTGATGTCGAACCAGTTCAGGACCGCACTTTTCTCTCTCAGGCGGTAGGCCTCGTTGAACACCTCCACCTTATTGATAACGCTCTCGTCCTTCAGTTCGCCTGCCACTGCCACCAGCCGTGTTTTTCCGGCATTGGGAACATCAAAGTAGAAGAAGGGCAGGCCGTTGTTCTTCTGCACGCCCAGGCTCTTGCCGTTTGCAAACAGCTCAACGCTCTCCTGGTTGGAGTAGACCGTTACCTTGGTTACATCCTCTACCCGGTCAACATACCGCTTGCCGCAGATATGGACCATAGGCTCCGGATTCAGCCATGCCTTGTAGGCATAGAAGGAGTCCTTCTTGTACTTACGGTCGAAGGTCATCAGGCCCTTGTGGTTCTGACCGTTTT
>CAYLNV010000301.1:0-1637 GCA_964385085.1 uncultured Oscillospiraceae bacterium | reverse complement strand
CGGCTGTGAAAAGCCGGTGGTGATCAATTCCGGCTCAGGCAATCAGGGCATTACCGCTTCTGTGCCGGTGATCGTCTATGCCCAGGATATGGGCGCGACCCGGGAGCAGCTTTATCGGGCGCTGGTGGTTTCCAATCTGGTAACCATCCATCTGAAGACCGGCATCGGCCCCTTGTCTGCCTATTGCGGCGCTACCAGTGCCGGCTGCGGAGCAGCCGCAGGTGTAACCTACCTGTACGGCGGCCGCTACCGCGAGATCGCTCATACGGTGGTAAATGCTTTGGCCATCAACTCCGGTGTGATCTGCGACGGCGCAAAGGCAAGCTGTGCGGCAAAGATCGCATCGGCTGTGGAGGCGGGCCTTCTGGGTATGGAGATGTTCCGCCAGGGCAGCCAGTTTATGGGCGGCGACGGCATTGTGAGCAAGGGTGTGGAAAACACCATCCGGAATGTAAGCCAGGTGGCAAGCCAGGGCATGCGAAAAACTGACACGGAAATCATTAAGATTATGCTTTCAACCTAATCATAACAAAAGGAGGTGCCTCAAACCGAGGCACCTCCTTTTTGTCCGTCAAATTTCTGCTTGGCGAACAGCTTTCCTAAAACGCACGTCATTGCGAGCCTGCAATAGCAGGCGTGGCAATCCGTTCTCCTTTTAGAAAAGCGTTGTTATTGTAATGTTTTAAGAGGATGCGGTTTGCCACGCCCCGCTGGGGCTCGCAAAGACGTGGAGGTACGATGGTTGGCATAATCCATCGGTACCGCCTCATTTTGCATTATGCATTATGCATTTTGCATGTTTATCGGGCGACTGCCCGATAAACTGAAATTTCTCTGTTATTTAGACTTGTATTTTTTTCGAGTTTCTTATACAATAATAAGGTATTTGATTTTAACTGCCGAAAGAAAGAGGCGTTTTTAAAATGAAGATTGGATTTGACAACGATAAATATATTCAGATGCAGTCTGCCCATATTCAGGAGCGGATCGCCAAGTTTGGCGGCAAGCTGTATCTGGAATTTGGCGGCAAGCTCTATGACGATTACCATGCCTCCCGGGTGCTGCCCGGCTTCCGTCCGGACAGTAAGCTGCAAATGCTTTTGCAGATCAAGGAGCAGGTGGAGGTGGTCATTGCCATCAACGCCGCGGATATTGAGAAGAACAAGATCCGCGGTGATCTCGGCATCACCTATGACCGGGATGTGATCCGGCTGATCGACATTTTCCGGGGATTTGGTCTGTATGTGTCCAGCGTGGTCCTGACCCGATTCAACGATCAGACCCTGGCAAAGGCATTTCAGGCCCGCCTGGAGACGATGGGTGTGAAGGTGTACCACCATTATGCCATTGAAGGCTATCCTGCCAATATTTCCCATATCGTGTCCGATGACGGCTACGGCAAGAACGAATATATCGAAACCACCCGGGAGCTGGTGGTGGTCACTGCCCCCGGTCCCGGCAGCGGCAAGCTGGCCACCTGTCTGAGCCAGCTCTACCATGAGCATAAGCGGGGTGTGAAGGCGGGCTATGCAAAGTTTGAGACCTTCCCGGTCTGGAATCTGCCCCTGAATCACCCGGTAAACCTTGCCTATGAGGCGGCAACGGCCGATCTTTCCGATGTGAACATGATCGACCCC
>CAYLNV010000300.1:0-1637 GCA_964385085.1 uncultured Oscillospiraceae bacterium | reverse complement strand
ACCTCCTGAGCGAACACATCGTCCAGCTCGTAGGGGGTCTTGACACGGATCTCATGAATGGTACACCGGAACTGGGCATCCTTACCGGCCAGTTCTCCGGAATGGTACTGCTGCGGGAAGGTAACCTGGACCGTAACCTGCTCACCGGGGACTTTGTCCAGAAGCTGCTCCTCAAAGCCGGGGATAAAAGTGCCGCTGCCAAGGACCAGAGTCTGGTTTTCCGCAGTGCCGCCGGCAAATTGTTCGCCATCACAGAAGCCTGCGTAGTCCAGCACCACCTCGTCGCCGGACTGGGTGGGGCGGTCTTTTATGACTGCGATGCGGGGGTTGCTTTCCCGAAGCCGTTGGATATGCTGATCCACTTCCCCGTCTGTAACGGTATGCTTGTCCAGTTGGGCCTTCAGACCCTTATAAATAAAACTCATTTTCTGTTATTTCTCCTTGCATAGGCTCTTATCATTTTATCACATTTTCCCGCCTATCGCAATCACTGTTTCACTATTTTTCAAATTCCTAGGGCATTATACAAATATTTCTTGCAAAAACCAATATGGTTATGATATTTTATTTATAGTTTATATCTATAGATCAACGAGGTGCTTGTATGAACTACAATTATCTGCGATATTTTTCTGTGCTGGCACAGGTGGAGCATTACACCCTGGCCGCGGCACGGCTGGGAATTTCTCAGCCTTCCCTGAGCAGTGCCATCCACCATCTGGAAAGCGAGCTGGGCGATGTCAAGCTTTTTGAAAAGAAGGGCCGCAATATTCGCCTGACAGAAGAGGGCCGGTATTATCAGGAAAAGGTGGATGCAGCTTTGCAGGAGCTGAATACGGCATCCATGACCCTGCGGGACAGCAAATCCAGCGCCCCGGTGGTGGTCCGTATGGGTGTGGTCTCCGGTACGCTGCAGGGGACGGTGGCCCGGGAGATCGCAGAATATGCAAGGCAGAATACGCGGATCCGCTTCCATCTGACGGAAAGCTCCGCAGAAGACCTGATGGATCTTGTGCGGCAGGAAAAGCTGGATATGGCCATCGTGGATACGACGAACCGGGACAGAAGTCTCCATTTCAGAAAGCTCTGCCAGCGGGATTTTTCCGTCGCGCTTCCCAAGGACCATCCCTTGGCAGACAGTGATTTTCTGCTGCCCCAGCAGATCAACCGGATGCATCAGGTGGTGTTCAACTACGATATGGAAAACAGCTTCGGACAGTGGGCCAGCGGTGCATCTGCCGACGAACACATTGTTTGTACGGTCAATACGGCCCAGTCAGCGCTGGATCTGGTGGCTGCGGGGGTGGGTGTTTCCATTATCTCCAATGAAAGTGTTCAGGATCGGGAGGATGTCCGCTGTGTTCCTTTGAAAAACTGGCATCAGGCTTTGTATATGTGTATTCTTTACGACAAATGGCTGGAGCCGCCCATCTGGGGCTTTGTGGAAAAGATCGTAAAGGTGATACGCAAACAGGAAAATGAAAGAAGTGTCATCGAGTAGATGGACGGATCGGACAGTTATCAATGACAAATTTTTACATCCGGTACAGTTTTTTTGCGTTTTGCGTGGTGATGGCATGGACTTCTTCTACGGAGATCCCCCGCAGCTCTGCCAGCTTTTCTGCCATGCGGTACAG
>CAYLNV010000299.1:0-1641 GCA_964385085.1 uncultured Oscillospiraceae bacterium | reverse complement strand
TCCGGGCCCGGTAGCTTTCATTTACCAGGAAGGTATCGACCGGCTCTCTGCCCGGGGGCAGCTCGTCCAGAATGGAGACCTCCAGATCACCGTACATCAGCAGAGCCAAGGTGCGGGGGATGGGGGTCGCGGACATGACCAGCAAATGAGGGTCGTTTCCTTTGGCGGACAGCCGGGAACGCTGGCTCACACCAAAGCGATGCTGCTCGTCTGCGATCACAAGACCCAGGTCGGAAAAGGCGGTGGCATCAGAAACCAGAGCATGGGTGCCGATCACCAGATCTGCCTGTCCGGCTTCGATCCCCTCCCGGACTTCCCGCTTCTGCTTTTGGGTCAGAGAGCCGGTAAGCAGGCACACGGAAACACCCAATGGGGTCAGCAGCCTGGATAGGGAAGCATAGTGCTGCTCTGCTAATATTTCCGTAGGTGCCATCAGGGCGGCCTGATGGCCGTTTTTTACGGCAAGATAAGCGGCTGCTGCCGCGACCATGGTCTTGCCGCTGCCCACATCGCCCTGGACCAGCCGGTTCATAGGTGTGCCCAGCCGAAGATCCCGGATGATCTCATCAATGGCCCGTTGCTGGGCATTTGTCAGGGCAAAGGGCAGCGCACCGGTAAAGGCGGAAAGGTCGGTATGTTTATAAGGAGCGGTCTTTTTCTCCGTTCGGGATGCCCGCATCAGGGCAAGACCCGCAGAAAAGACGAAAAATTCCTCAAAGATCAGCCGCTTCTTTGCCATCTCCGCTTCCTGCATGGAGGCAGGCTGGTGGATGGCATAATAGGCCCGTTCAGCAGGCAGAATACCGTACTGCTGCCGCACCTGCGGGGGCAGGATCTCTGCCGGAGGGTCGCAAAGCCGCAGAGCCTCCTGGACCGCCTTTAATACCACTGCATTGGAAAGACCGGCGGTCAGCGGGTAAATGGGCAAAATGCGCCGGGTGGTCAGGGGCTGGCTGTCCGGGGTCTCAAAAATAGGATTGGTCATGGTGTAGCCGATAAAATCACCGCTGACCGCACCGTAGAAGATATACTCCTTGCCGTACTGAAGCTGCTGGACGGCAAATTTGTTGTTAAAGAAGGTCAGGCTCAGCCGACCGGAATGGTCTGCCACCTGCACCTTGGTCAGGTCCAGACCCTTGCGGATATGGTGTGTACGGGGGGTGTTCATCACCGTTGCCTTGAAGCAGGCGGGCTTGTCCGTCTCCAGCTTTTCGATGGGGATCAGCCGGGTGCGGTCCTCATAGGCCCGGGGGAAATGACAGATCAGATCCTCCAGGGTAACGATATTTAAGCTGGCAAATTGCTTGGCCCGTGCAGGCCCAATGCCTTTTAACAGGGTAATGGGATCGGATAGTCTGGCCATGGATGCACCCCCTTTTTTTGTTTTCCTGTATTATAGCAGAAAAAATGCAAAGTGCAAAGTGTTAAGTGCAAAGCTGCGGTATTGCCTGGGGCAATGAATATCCATTCGTCCCCCTTGCGGACACCTCCATTTTGCATTTTGCATTTTCGCCGCATATGAAAAAACTCCCTCCGAGAATGGTTCGGAAGGAGATATTTTCAGAGAGCTCAGGCCAGCTTGTTTAGCTGCAGGGTCATGCTGCTCTTCTTGCGGGCAGCCGTATTCTTGTGCAGAATACC
>CAYLNV010000298.1:0-1648 GCA_964385085.1 uncultured Oscillospiraceae bacterium | reverse complement strand
ATTCCGGTGCGCAGGTGCTTCATGAAGGCACGATCTTCCCTGTCCGGGAGAAGAACATTCCCCTGAATATCCGCAACACCAATGCGCCTAACGATCCCGGCACGATGATCCGGGAAAGCTTCGATACAGACGTTGATCCCAACCTGTTCATTACCGGCATTACCGGCAAGAAGGACTTTACCATCCTCTCCCTGTCCAAGCGGGGTCTGAGCAACGAGATCGGCACACTGCGGAAGGTCCTGTCCGTTCTGGAAAAGTACAACATTTCCGTTGACTATGTTCCCAATGGCATTGACAATGTTTCTGTGGTAGTGGCTACGGAAGCTATTTCCAACGATCTTTACTCTGTTCTGGCTGATATCCAGCAGGATGTACACCCCGATTCTCTGGATGTTCATGAGAATATTGCTGTGGTGGCCGCTGTTGGCCGTCGGATGGCCTTCCGGCCCGGCACTTCCGGTAAGGTCTTTGCTGCACTGGGTCAGGCCGGCATCAACATCCGTATGATCAACCAGGGTCCTGATGAGCTGAACATCATCTTCGGTGTTGACAACAAGGACTTTGCTGAGTCCATTCGGGTGCTCTATAACAGCTTCGTAAAATAATATAATCGTATCGGGCGGCTGTAAGGGTCGCCCCTACCATCGACTGGAGGTAATAACAATGGATAAGCTTTATACTGTCGCCATCCTGGGCGCCACCGGCGCTGTGGGACAGGAAATGATCAAGATCTTAGAGGAGCGCAGCTTCCCTGTGGGCAAGCTGGTTCCTTTGGCCAGCGCACGCAGCGCAGGCAAGACCCTTAAATTCAAAGGTGAGGATGTTACCATCGGTTTGGCTTGCGACGAAGCCTTTGAGGGTGTGGACATCGTTCTGGGTGCTGCCGAAAACGACATTGCCCAGCAGTTTGCTCCCGCGATCGTGAAGGCCGGTGCGGTGTTTGTGGATAACTCCTCCGCCTTCCGTATGGACCCCAAGGTCCCCCTGATCGTTCCTGAGGTCAACCCTGAGGATGTGAAGTGGCACAACGGCATCATCAGTAACCCCAACTGCTCCACCATCATCACCATCACCGCTGTCAACGCGCTGAATAAGCTCTCCCCCATCAAGGCTATGACCGCTTCTACTTATCAGGCTGTTTCCGGCGCAGGTGCAGGCGGTCCTGTGGAGCTGATGGGCGAGGTGGAAGCCCTCGGCAAGGGCGAGACTTACGAGCCTAAGATCTTCCCCTATCAGATCGCTTTCAATCTGATCCCCCAGATCGGCGGTGAGGCTTATGAAGGCTACACCAGCGAGGAAATGAAGATGCAGAACGAGGGCCGGAAGATCATGCATCTGCCTGAGCTGAATGTTACCTGCACCTGTATCCGCGTGCCTGTGGTCCGCAGCCACTCCATTTCCGTGAGTGTCCATTTTGATAAGCCTGTAACTGTGGATGAGGTTCGGGAAGTGATCGCAAATGCACCCGGCTGTAAGCTGGTGGACGATCTTTCCAAGAAGCAGTATCCCATGCCTCTGGATACCACTGATCAGGACATCGTGTTTGTTGGCCGTATCCGTCGGGATCTGACCGACCCCAACGGCATCAGCCTGTGGTGCTGCGGTGATCAGGTCCGCAAGGGCGCTGCCACCAACTGCATCCAGATCG
>CAYLNV010000297.1:0-1648 GCA_964385085.1 uncultured Oscillospiraceae bacterium | reverse complement strand
AGCGCTCGGGGTCATCCACATAGTAGCCGAAGACGGTAGCGCCCTTGCCGCCGCGGGCATTGCGGACCGCAGCACGCAGCCGCTTTTTCAGACCGTGGCCGGAGAAGATATTGTCGCCAAGGATCATGGCGACACAATCCTTTCCAATAAACTCCTCACCGATAATAAAGGCCTGCGCCAGTCCGTCAGGGCTGGGCTGCACAGCATAGCTCAGGTGCAGGCCAAACTGATGGCCGTCGCCCAGCAGCTCCTGAAAGCGGGGGGTGTCCTGGAGGGTGGAGATAATAAGAATATCCCGGATACCTGCGCTCATGAGAACAGACATGGGATAATAGATCATAGGCTTATCATAAATGGGAAGAAGCTGTTTGGATGTAACTTTGGTCAGGGGATACAGCCGTGTGCCGGAGCCTCCGGCCAGAATAATACCTTTCATAGTCGATCTCCTGTCTATTGCAGTTTTTGCAGCGTTATTATGCGCATGAAGCAGGTAAACCAGTACCTGCTCAGCCACCATTATAGCCTAAGAAAAAGAGATTTTCAAGGGGTGCGGCGAATTTTGACCGGAAATTAAGATTTTTATAGAATTTTGGCAGTGGCGGGCTGATGGATATTTGGGCAGTCAAAATACCGGAAACATATTGCAATCTCTGCGGGAATATGATATATTGGGAATAACCCGATTAAATATAAAGAGAGGTGTTTGCAATGTCTTATGCTTATGATTATGGTACCGGTGATGCGGTGGGTGCTGCAGCGGTGGTCCTTTTGGTCTGTTTTGTGGTCATGCTGCTGTCCTTTGCCTATTCGATCCTGGTGTATGTCCTGCAGAGCCTGGGTCTGTATACGGTTGCCAAGCGGCGGGGGATCCACAATCCCTGGCTGAGCTGGATCCCGGTTGGAAATATGTGGATATTAGGCAGTATTTCTGACCAGTATCAGTATGTGGCAAAGGGAAAGATCCGTAACCGCCGGAAGGTACTGCTGGGGTTGGAGATCGCCCTGTATGCGCTGATGGTCGGCTTCTTTATCAGTTATTTTGTCATGCTGTTCAAAATAATTGGATTTGCAGATACGATGATGGATATGGATTCCCAGATCATTTCGTCTATGCTGGGGATCTTCGGTGTGTATTTTGCCGTGTTCGCAGTCGCCATTGTGGCAACCGTGTTCCTGTATATGGCTTATTATGACCTGTTTGTATCCTGCAATCCCGATCATGCAGTCGTATTCTTGGTGCTGAGCATCTTCATGAACTTCCTGCTGCCTTACTTTGTGTTTGCCTGCCGGAAGAAGGATCTGGGTATGCCGCCTAAGAAGACTGTATCTGCAGAGCCCGTTGCCGCGGTCTCGGCAGAACCGGAGATCGTGGATGCAGGACCTGTCGAGCCGGAACCTGTTGAACCGGAACCTGTCGAACCGGAACTTGTCGAACCGGAGCAGCCGGAGGTCGTGGAAGCAGAGATCGTTGAGCCGGAAGGATCATAAAATAATAGAAGGGGCTGTAAAAAAACGCATATTTTTCCAAGGTGAATGAAAAGGTTTGGGAGGTAGCTCAATTTTTGAGCTACCTCCCTCATTTTATCAAATTCAAGTTTGACGGTGTGTTGCACCGCCTCAGAGCCTCCCCTGTGTAAGGGGAGGTGGC